>JAYUXI010000187.1:0-1801 GCA_043753085.1 Myxococcales bacterium
GGCTTCCTTCGGCGTCAACCGCAAGACCTGGAACATCGCCTACGCCGGCAAGGCCGACGACCTCATCAAGGACGACGTCCTCATCGAGTTCGACCTCGATCTGCCCCGCGCGAAGAAGTAACGGCGGCATCGCCGCGTCGTGGCGAGTTGTACTACGCTCGCCACGATGCGCGTCTCCACGACCCTCCGCACCATCCTGCTCGCGCTTCTTCTTCCCGCGGCCGCCGCCGCCCAAGACGCAGGCCCCACAGACGCAGGCCCCGAAGACGCAGCCGTGCCCGATGCGAGCGCCGGTGACGAAACGGGGGAGCGCTGCCTCGATGGCTACGACCGTAGTTACGTCGATGCGTGCTCTGGCAAGAGTATCGGTGCAGTGTGCACGTTTCCCGGCGGCGAGAGCGGCCAGTGCGCGGCGCTCCGATGTCTAGACGCAGCGGGACAGCCGATCGCGACGTGCGTGGCCACCACCGGCATGCCGGCGCCAGCCCCCGTACTGCGTGACGCCGGGTTGGCCGAGGGCGACGCGGCTCCGGGAACCGAAGTGCTCGGCGCGGAAGGCGGCGGCTGTTCCGTCGGCGCAGCGCCTGGCGCGCTCGTCTGGCCGTGGCTGGTCTTCGTGGCGGCCATGGGGTGCAGAAAGCGACCGCGTACAGCCCCGCTGCGACCCTCGTCGCGAGTGTGACCGCATCGCTGCCGAGAGGGGCCGCCGGCGTCGGGGAGAGCCGGCAGCGCAAGCCCCCCGTGTACTTTTCGCTCACCTTGCAGGTGTCGGAGCGTACTTCCCAGTTTCCGGACACCGACACATCTGTTCTGCGCATTCTCCCCCGCAGAAACAAACGAAATTCGGCGCGCAGGGTCCGCTGATGCGGCCGGCATCGCGTGGGTTCCCGACCGCCGTCGTTTCGGGCCGACGCTGCTCCCCGCTCGCAAATGCCATCGGGGCTTCGGTTTGCGAGGCGCCGGTCACCGCTGCCGCAGCTGCGGCCGCGGCGTCGGTCGCGTCACCTGCTCCGCGATTGCTGCACGCGACCCAGCACACCGCGGGCACCAGCGTCGAGGCGATGAATTTCATGACCTCCAACGACAACCGCCCGAACGAGCTCTGCCGAAAATTCCTCCGCCGCGTACTCCCGTTTGCTTCGAGGCCCTTCACAAGCGGATCGACTTCCAGGTGCCGCTGCGAAACTTGATGCTCATCGTGGCCGACGCCAGGATGGCGTAGACCGCCGCTGCGATCCACATCCCGACCAGCCCGACGTGGAGGTGCAGCGAGAGGAACCACGCGAGCGGCACGAGCCCGAAGAACACCAGGACGAACTGCGCCAGCGCGACGAACTTGGTGGCCCCGGCGCCGAAAAGCGCCTCGCTCAAGATCATGGCGACGGCGATGAGTGGCGTGACGACGCCCATCACGCGGAGCGGCATGATCATGGCTTCGGCCACGAGCTGACTGTGGGTGAGAAAGTGCACGATCGGCTCGGTGAAGAGCAGCCCCTCGGCCACGCCCACTACCCCGAAGATCACCAACCCGAGCTTGACGCTGGCCCACCCGTACTTCGTCGCGAGGTCGTCACGCTGGATGCCGAGCGACTGGCCGACCAGCGTGGCCGTGGCCGTGCCGAACGCGAGGCACGCCGTGAACGTGAGCTTCATGAGCGCGACGATGTTGGTGGTGGCGGCGCCGTTCACGGCTTCGACCCCGCCGCAGAGCGAGCGCACCAGCTTGCTGCCTTCTTCGTCGAGCTTGCCGGCGAAGCTCGTGAACACACCGAACCCGGCCATCATCGCGATGGTGGCGAAG
>JAYUXI010000188.1:0-4641 GCA_043753085.1 Myxococcales bacterium
CGGCGATGGCCTGCCGCAGCTCGCCGGCAGACACTTCGCGCGCGCGGCCTTTGAAACCGCCGGTCTGCATGATCCGGCTGCCGGGCGGCAGCGGGAACCGCTCCTCGTCGAGCGCTTCGAGCAAGTGCACGAACGCGAACGACGTACCGAGCAGCAGCACCGGGCGCTGCGCGACCATGGCGCGCGAGACGGCTTCGTCGAGCCCAGCCAGATCGAAGGTGTCGCCCGAAAGATAAAACCCGCCCGATCCCGCCGCGCCGAGCTCGCGCGCCAAGAGATCGTTCATGTGGGTGAGCGACGAGTCCGGCGCCTCGGCCGGCGAGGGCCCCAGCACCAGCACGGCAAACGAGCCGGAGCCGAACAGCGCGGCGCGCCCGAACGCGACGGCCGCGGCGTCGTAGGTGCGTAGATCGCGGAAGTCGTGGCGCCCGCGCTGCCCCATGGTGGTGCCGCTGGTGCGGAAGATCTTCGTGGTTTCGTCCTCGGGAAATGCAGAGACGCGCATCGCCTTGAAGGCGTCGGTGGGCACGGCCGGCAGCTCGCGCGCGCGCGTGCAGGTGGCGGGATCGACATGGCGGCGCACGCAGAGGCGCAGGTAGCCGGGTACGTGCTTGGCCTGGAAGCGGCCGAGTTCCACCGCCAAGGCATCGAACGACTCGGGCGCCTCTGCCCCTTCGGACGTGGCGCGAACGAACGCCCGCGCGCGCTCGTGGAGCGCAGCGCTGTCAGCCACGAGTTTCCTCGTCGACGGCATCCAGTGCGATTTCGAGATCGGCCGCCTCGATGTTGTACGCGGGCGAGAGCGTGAGCAGGTTGCCGCGCATGCCGCCGGTGAGTACCAGTACGCCGCGCGCGGCCAGTCGGCTCATCGCGCGCAGGGCCGAGGCTGCGTCCGGCAGGGGGACACCGATCATGAGCCCCCGTCCGGTCCAGTGTGGCCGGCGGTGCGCCGCGCCGGCGGTGCGCACGTGGTCGAGCCAGGCCGGCATCTCGCCCATCACGTAGTTGGCGGCGGCGACGGCGTACGGCGCGCCGAAGTGGGTGGCGGTGTGCACGAACGAGCCGCCGTGAGCGGCCCAGGATTGCATGCAGTCTGCACGTCCAATACACGCGGAGATGGGGTAACCGCCGCCGAGAGCTTTGCCGAGGCACAGCAGATCCGGCAGCACACCCGACGCGAGCATGGCGCCGGTGCGGCCGAGGCCGGTCCACACCTCGTCGACCACGAGCAGCGCGCCGTGTTCGGTGGCGAGCTCGCGCAGAGCGGGCAGGAACTCGTCCGGTGGGGCGATGGCGCCGCCGCGCCCGAGCAATGGCTCGACCAGCAGCGCGCCCACGTCGCCGGGAGCGAGGGCGGCCTCGACGGCAGCGAGCGTGGTGGACAGATCGCCCGGATAGGGAGCGAACCGCACCGGGCCGAGCAGGTGCGCGGCGAATGGATCGCGAAAGGCAGCCGACAGGCCACAGGCGGCGAGGGGGCCGTGCGACAGACCATGGTAGCCGCCCTCGAACGCAACGACGCCGGGTTTGCCGGTGGCGAGCAGTGCGGTTTTGAGCGCGGCGGTGAGTGCGTCGGCGCCGCTGGAGCCAAGCAGCACGCGAGCGCCGGGCTCGGGCACCAGCGCGGCGAGGCGCTCGCACAGATCGACCTTTGCCGGCGACGCGTACACGTCGCCGAGGGCCATGGTGAGCCGCCCGCGGGCGTCGTCGACGACGGCCTCGAGCGGCGCGTGCCGGTGCCCGAAACAGAGCGCGCCGAACCCGGCGACGAGGTCGATGTATTCTGCACCGTCAACGTCGGTGACGCGCGATCCCGAGGCGCGCTCGTAGACCACCCGCGGCATCTCGGCGCCTGACGACGACTTGCGGGCGTCGCGGCGGGCGCCGAACGCAGGGCATTCGACCGCCTCGAGGCGTGCGAGCAGCTCGGCCGACGACACGCCGCTAGCCTGCGACGCGGTTGCGACCCGCGCGCTTGGCCTCGTAGAGGTGCAGGTCGGCGACTTTGATGAGGTCGAGGCTGGTCTTTTCGTTCTGGCCCAGGCAGGCGATCCCGATGGAAATGGTGACCTTGATCTTCTCGTTCTGGAACACGAACTCGCTCACTTCGATCTTCTGCCGTAGGCCCTCGGCAAGAGCCTTGGCGCCCTCGTAGCTGGTTTCGGGCAGCACCACGGCGAACTCCTCGCCGCCGTAGCGCGCGAAGACTTCGTCGCGGCGAATCCGACCTTGCACGATGCACGCGAGCTCCTTCAACACGAAGTCGCCAGCGAGGTGACCATGCTGATCGTTGATCTGCTTGAAGTGATCGATGTCGAACATCAGGAACGCCAGCTCGCGTTCGTGGCGCCGCGCGCGGGTCATCTCTTTTTCGAGTGCCTCGAGCAAGTACCGCTTCACGTGCGCGCCGGTGAGACCATCGATGATGGTCATCCGGTAGATTTCCTCGTGGTACTGCGACTCCACGTCTTGGCCGGAGAGATACTTGAAGATGGTCGGCCCGACCTTCACGCGATCGCCATTCGTCAGCATGAGGGCGCGCGCGATCTGCTCGTCGTTGACGTACGTGCCGTTGGTCGAGTTGTCATCCACGGCCCACCACGTGCCACTTCGCGGCTCGATGTGCGCGTGCCGGCGCGACACCGAATCGCCATCGAGCACGATGTGATTCTCGGAGCCGCGGCCAATGCGCATCGTTTCCGATTCGAGGACGAAGCGTTTGCCGAGGAGAGTGGGCTCCTTCGTGTAGATGACGACCAAGCAATCGTTGCCGGCGACGCGACCCTCTCCCGAGGGTGTGCTTTGCACGACGGTCGTGACGCGCGTCTTTTCGTCCTGTGAGTTCAAGCAAACACCCGGGTTACCGTGTCAAAAGCTATCGATCACGACCCGGAGCGGTCAAGACGAGACACGTGCGGGCGCCGTTTCCAGCAGGCAAAGTGCGACAAACTACAACATGTGTGCAGCGGCGCCGACGCGGTCCAGCGCGGCTTCGAGCGTGGCCGGCAGCGCGACGTCGAGCGCGAGGATCGTCCGGGGCAATGCGGACCGGCCGAGGGCGGCGTCGCACTTGTCGGTCACCAAGAAGTCGTCGAGCTCATGCGTGCGAAGCAACTGCCACGCGTCTGCCTCCCAGGCGGCGGCGCCGTGATCGTGTCCGCGGAGCGTGACGACGACCGGATGCTCCTGTCGCGCGAGCTCCGCAAGGACGCGTTCCGGCCGCGCGATGGACAGAAATAGGCCGCGCCGCCCGGGCGCCGGCAATGTCAGCGTGGTGCGCGCCACGACCGCATCGGGTGCATGTTGCATCGAGCTGCAGGGCGTAGACGAGAGCAACACGACCAGGTCGCAAGCCGCCACCAGGCGCGCCGGCGTACTGCGGAGATCGCCGCGCGGCAAGACGAGTCCCGAGCCCCACGGACGCGGCGCCGACAACGCCAGCACCGACAGCGCCACGGGCTGCGGAATGGTTTGCAAGAGCCCGTCCACCACCAGCACGTCGGCGTCTCCTGCCGCGGCGTGCAGCGTGGCCTGCCGCGGCCCCACCCACACCGGCAGCGGAGTCAGGCGGCGGTACGCGAGTACCGCTTCGTCGCCGACGGCGCGCGCATCGTGCTCTGCGCCCACGCGCAACGGCTGCGTGCAACGGCCCCCATAGCCGTGGCCCACGTACGCCACGCGCACGCCGCGCTGGGCCAGCGCTGCCGTGATGGCGAGCGCGAGCGGGGTGCGACCGGAACCGCCGACGAGTGCGCCCCCGACACCGACCACGAGGGCTCGGGGAAGCGCGATGCGCCGGCTGACGTCGGGCTCGCGCCGGATCCACGGCAGGCCGCGACCGGCCTCCAGCCGCATGCCGAGGGCGCGGCGAGCCTGGCCGAGCCAGTTTTCCACGGCGAAGCGCACAGGGGCGCTATATCCGAGGAGTGCCGAACAGCCGCGACTTTTTCGACGCCATCGCGAAGCGCTACGACCGGCAGTACGCCTTTTCGGGCGCGGAAACGCGCCGCCGTGGCGGTCCGCTCATGCACGCTCTTGGCACGGCGCCGCGGCGCATCTTGGATCTCGGCATCGGCACCGGCCGCGAGCTCGCCATGCTGCTGGACGCCGGCCACGACGTGGTGGGTATCGACGTGTCCGTCGCGATGATTGCAGAATGCAACAAACGCGCCCGTACCGTGCGCATCGCCGTGAGTGACTTCTACGAGCCGTTGCCCTGGGACGACGCCTCGTTCGATGCCGTGATCGCACTGCACGGCACCTTGGCGCATCCACCCTTCGACGGCGCGCATGCGGACTTGTTCGCGGAGGTCGCGCGCGTGCTGCGGCCTCGCTCGCCGTTCTGGTTCGAGGTTCCGCACGACGGGTTTCTGCCCATCGCGAGTCAGCTCGGCCAGGTCGTTTCGGGCGATACGTTCGTGGCCACCGATCCGAACACGGCGCTCGCGTTGGTCGGCGTGGCCTGGCCCAAACCACGCTGGGAAGCGCTGCTGGCGCCGCACTTCGTGGTCCACCCCGCGCCGGATCCGAGCCCCTTCGAGTGCGCCTTCCACGCGGAGCGTGCGTGAGAGCCGCGCTCGGCGCCGCGTTCACCACAAAGCTGACGTTGGGCGGGATTCGCGGCTTGGTTTCGTGTGACGA
>JAYUXI010000189.1:0-4640 GCA_043753085.1 Myxococcales bacterium
TTCGAGGATCGCATCACCATGCACCCTGCACCTACCTTTCAGCAGGGCCCCTTCGCCCTGCAGCGCCGCCACGCCTCGGCGCCGCCCAGCATCAATCCGGCCGACGCCCCGCCGCCCGCTACCGAGGGCGCCGGCGCGCTTGGCGCTCAGCTTGGCGCTCAGAAGGCGGAGAACTGATCGTCATGACGCCCTTGCTCTTTTCTCTGTCGCCCTTCCTGGTGGTCGTGGTCGGCGCCCTCCTGCTGATGCTGTCCGAGTCGTTCGCGAAGAACCGCGGCGGCATGGCCATCGGTACCACCGTCGTGTTCCTCGCCGCGGCGGCCTGCGCGCTCGGCGTGTGGATGCGCGGCCTCGACGACGTCGACACGTCGATGGTGATGCCGTGGATCGTGCTGGACAAGTTCAGCCTGTTCTTCTGCGTGCTGCTCTGTCTCGGCGGCGCGCTCTCGTCGCTGCTCGCTGGCGGCTACCTCCCGGAGCACAACCTGGATCGCGGCGAGTTCTACACGCTGCTCCTGCTCTCCACGTTCGGCGCCATGGTGCTCGCCGCCTCCGGCGACATGCTCACTCTATTCATTGGCCTCGAAACGATGTCGCTGGGCGTCTACGCGCTCACCGCGTTCCGTCGCGCGTCTCCGCGCTCGGCCGAGGGCGCCGTGAAATACTTCCTGCTCGGCTCGTTCGCGGCGGCGCTGATGCTGTACGGCTTCGCGCTGATCTACGGTGCCACCGGCACCACCCAGCTGATGCAAGTGGGCTCCGCGTTGCGCGGCGGCCTGCGCAGCCCGACCATGGTGTTTGGCCTCGTGCTCGTGCTCGTGGGCCTGGCCTTCAAGATCTCGGCGGTG
This sequence comes from Myxococcales bacterium, assembly GCA_043753085.1. GTDB lineage: Bacteria > Myxococcota_A > Polyangia > Polyangiales > Polyangiaceae > JAYUXI01. Next base: position 849 of record JAYUXI010000189.1, read on the forward strand.
CCGTTCCACATGTGGACCCCGGACGCTTACGAAGGCGCACCTACCCCCGCCACCACCTTCATGGCCGTCGTGGTCAAGTCGGCTGCATTCGCGATGATGCTGCGCGTGCTCGGTCTCGCCTTTTCGGACGCCGGCTCCACCTCGTGGGCGGGCGGCTGGCCGCCCGTGCTCGCGTGGCTCGCCGTGATCACCATGACCGTGGGCAACCTGGTCGCGGGCCGGCAAGAATCCGTGAAGCGCATGCTCGCGTATTCCAGCATCGCGCACGCGGGCTACTTGCTCGTGGGCGTGGTCTCCAGCGTGCGCACGGGCGCCGTGGGCGAGGCGTCGGTGCTGTTTTATCTGCTCACGTATACGGTCTCCACGGCCGGCGCGTTTGGCGCTCTCATCCTCTGCGGTCGCCGCGGCGCGGAAGCCGTCAGCTTCGAAGATCTCGCTGGCATCGGCCGCCGCCATCCGGCCGCGGCTCTGCCCTTCGCGCTGTTCTTGCTTTCGCTGGCTGGCATCCCGCCGACCGCGGGCTTTTTCGGCAAGTGGTTCTTGCTGAAGGGCGCCATGAGCGGCGGCTACACGTGGCTCACCATCGTGCTCGTCTTGAACAGCGTGCTGGCGATGTATTACTACCTGCGCGTGCTGGTGTTCATGTACTTCCGCGAGCCCGCGGCCGGTGCGCCGATCGCCACCCCCATGCGTTCCGGATACGTTGCCGCCGCGCTGATCCTGTCCGCCGTGCTGGTGATCCTGCTCGGCGTCGCGCCCAGCGCGTCTCTCGACTTCGCGCTCTCCGCGGCACGGGGCATCGTCCCGTCGTGAAGCTCGCCGCCCGCGTGCGCCTTGCCGCTGCGGCGATGGGGCTCGCGCTGGCCGCGAGCCTGTCAAGCGGCTGCAGCGGCTGCAGCAAAACCGCCGACTCCGCACCGCCCGATGGAGCCGCCGCCAGCGCTGCCGACGCAGGCCTGGCTGCCGAGAGCAAAAGCATGCCGCCAGCCGCCGCGTCGGCAGTTGCCCAGTACCTCAACCCGCAGAACTATCCGGCCTACGACGGGCCCACCGGCATCCTCCAAGGCCACGTGTACGTGCGCGGCCCTGCCGCCCCGAACCTCGACGCACCGGCTCGCTCGACCTGCAAGAACGTGAGCGATTATCGGCTCTTTCGCGATGGCGCGCCCGATCCCAGTGGCCGGCGTCCCCTCGCGGATGCGGTGGTCGGCGTCACCGGCTATCACGACACCTTCGTTCCTCCCAGAACCGACGCGGTGGCGGTGCGCGTGAAAGACTGCGCCTTCGAGCAACGCACCATCGTGCTCACGTTCGGCCAGCGCCTCGACATCACCAACGCCGAGGCCCTCAACTCGGGAGTGTTCTACGCGCCGCAGCTCACCAAGGACTCCGCCAGCTCGCTCATGATCGCGGCGCCGGGCAACACGGTGAAGCTTTACTTCGCCAGGCCCGGTCGCGATCTCCTCGTCGACGGCATGGGCCACAACCATCTCTATGCCGACGTGTTCGCCGCGGTGCACTCGTTGCACGTCGTGACCGACGCGGCGGGCCACTTCATCCTGCCTGGCATTCCCGTCGGCGAGCTGGACGCGAGCGCGATGCACCCCGCGTTCGATTCCGGCGGCGTCACGCAGAAGCTGGTGTTCAAGGCCGGCGAAACCACCCATCACGACTTCGAGCTCACTTACGTGCCGGCTTCCCGACCCGATGCGGGCGCGCCAAAGGCAGACGCCGGCGCCAAGACGTCCACCCTTCACTGAGCGCTCGCCCGCGCGGACCGTCGAACGGCGGTCTGAGCGCTGGAAAATGCGGCCCATTCGCACTAAACCGGCGCACAGATGACGATCCCGCCCACGCCCCCGAGCCCGCCTCAGCCGTCACCCCAGAAGGTTCCCGTGTCCATCCAGGACGAGATGCGGAACTCGTACCTGGACTACGCGATGAGCGTCATCGTCGGGCGCGCCATTCCGGACGCTCGAGACGGCCTGAAGCCAGTGCACCGGCGCATCCTGTTCTCCGCCGAGCGGCTGGGTCTGAGCCCTTCTTCCGCCTTCCGCAAGAGCGCCACCATCGTCGGTGACGTGCTCGGCAAGTACCACCCACACGGCGACGCATCGGTGTATGATGCAATGGTTCGTCTCGCCCAGACATTCTCGCTGCGCTACCCACTGATCGACGGCCAAGGCAACTTCGGCAGCGTCGACGGCGATCCGCCGGCCGCCTATCGTTACACGGAAGCGCGCCTGTCGCGCATCGCCGTCGAACTCCTGTCCGACATCGACAAGGAGTGCGTGGACTTTGCACCCAACTTCGACGACTCGCTGCAGGAGCCGCGCGTGCTCCCGGCGCGCATTCCCAACCTGCTCGTCAACGGCTCGGGCGGCATTGCGGTCGGCATGGCCACCAACGTCCCGCCGCACAACATGGGCGAGATCCTCGACGCCACCGTGCACTTGATCCGCAACCCGGAGTGCCCCGTCGACGATCTGATGCGTTTGGTGCCCGGCCCCGACTTTCCCACCGGCGCTCTGATCTACGGGCGCACCGGCATCGAGGCCGCGCAGCGCACCGGCCGCGGCTCCATCTTGATGCGCGCCAGAGTCGACATCGAAAAGGTCCAGAACAAGGATCGCGAGCAGATCGTCGTCACCGAGATCCCGTACCAGGTGAACAAGGCGCGTGTGCACGCCCGCATCGGCGAGCTGATGCGCGACAAGAAGATCGAAGGAATCTTCGAGGTGCGCGACGAGTCCGACCGCGATGGCATGCGCCTCGTCGTCGAGCTCAAAAAAGACGTCGTCCCGCAGGTCATCGTCAACCAGCTCTATCGGCTCACCGAGCTGCAGACCACCTTCGGCGTCATCAACCTCGCCATCGTGCGCGGTCGTCCGGCCGTCTTGAACTTGAAGGAGACGCTCGAGGTCTTCGTCGAGCACCGCCGCGAGGTCATCACGCGGCGCACGCGCTACGAGCTGCGCCAGGCCGAGGCGCACAAGGAAATCATCGAAGGCCTGGGCATGGCCACCACCGAGGTCGACCTCGTGGTGAAGACGATCCGTCAGTCGCGCGACGCGGACGCCGCCCGCTCCGCCCTCATGGCGTTGCCGCTCAAGGGGCTCGAGGCGTTCGTCACCCGCGCCGGTCGCCCGGCCAGCGAGATCGAGGCCGCCAAGGCCCGCGGCGACTACTACCTGTCCGAACGCCAGGCCAAGGCCATCCTCGAGATGCGCCTGTCGCGTCTCACTGGCCTCGAGCAAGAGAAGCTGGCTTCGGAATATGGTGATCTCTGCAACGAGATCGCGCGCCTGCGCAACATCCTCGATCACGAGGGCGTCCTGCTCGACCTCATGGTGATGGAGCTCGAGGAAATTCGTGCCAAGTTCTCCGACAAGCGCCGCACCGAGATCATGGCCAGCGAGGTCGAGATCTCGGACGAAGATCTGATCCAGGAAGAGGACATGGTCGTCACCATCTCCCACGCCGGTTACATCAAGCGCACCAGTCCCAGCCAGTACCGCGCGCAAAAGCGGGGCGGCAAAGGCCGCGTGGGCATGGAGGCCCGCGAAGAAGACTGGGTCAACCAGCTGTTTGTCGCGTCCACCCACGCGTACGTTTTCATCTTCACCAGCAAGGGCAAGGTCTTCGTCAAGAAGGTCTACCAGATCCCGCTCGCCGCCCGGAACGCCAAGGGCCGCGCCATCGTCAACTTCGTCGGCATGGAGAGCGGCGAAGCGGTAGCCGCCATCGTCGTCGTGCCGAAGATCGAAGCCGGCAAATTCGTCACCACGCTCA
>JAYUXI010000190.1:0-4617 GCA_043753085.1 Myxococcales bacterium
CACGACGGCAAGGCCCAGAGCGAGAGAGCTCTGCGCCAGGAGGCTGCGCGCGAAGAGCGCGCCGCCGTGGGTCAGGTGTCGGAGGTCGCGGGCGTATTCGGCCCGCCCGAAGGTTTCGAGCAGCGGGGCGCCGCGCACCACCAGCAAGAGCGCGGCCGCCGCAGCGATCCAGCTCCACGGCGCGCTGGCCACGGCGGGTCTGCTCGCGGCCGCCATGGCCTCGTCCACCATGACGTGCTCGAGGATCGCGTGCGCCAGGTCCTGCTGACACGCTTCGCAGCCCTCCAGGTGCTCGTGGGCGCTGGCATCCACGTCCTGGCCGTCGGCCAGCGTCGACAGCGTGATCTCGGTCAGGTGCCCGTCGACGTGGGTCATGCGCTCCTCCGCAGCTGCGCGGCGAGCTGCGCTTTGCCGCGCGACAGCCAGGTGGCGACCGTACCTGCCGGCACGCCGAGTCGTTGGGCGATCGTGTCGTACGGCAGTCGTTCGAGATAGAACATGCGCAAGGCCACTCGTTGGTTGTCCGGCAGATCGTCGAGCGCGCGCAGCAGGCGCTGGCCTCGTTGGTTGCGTTCGCTTTGCTCTTCGGGGGAGGGGACGGCGCTGGCAAGGCGCCCCAAATCGCTCTCCGAATCGGGCGCGCCGGCCAGGTTCTCGCGGCGCCGGGCGCAGCGGCGCAGGTGGTCGAGCGCCACGTTGCGCGCGATCCCGAACACGTAGCCGGGCCCCTGCTGCTCTGCGCCGGCGAGCCACCGAACCAGCGCTTCCTGCGCGCAATCCTCGACGTCCGGATGGTCGGCTGGCATCCCGAGCACCCGCGCCGCAAAGCCGCGGAGCTGCCTGCGCAACTCGGCGTGGGGCGGCGTGCCTCGTGGCAGGTCGCCCTCTGGCGCGGTCATGGTCATGGCGAACATGCACCGAGCAGTCGGTGGGAACGGCGCCTTTCTTTCGACAATCGTACGTCCCCCGCACGAATTCGGGGAACGCGGCGCCGGCAGGCTTTCTCGCCCACGGTGCGAAGTGGCGGCAGATCAATCCCCACGTGTGTGCGGGCGCCTCGCTGTCAACGACCTCGGCGCAGCTCCAGCAGCGTGAGCCCCAAAAGCCCGGCGCCCAGGAATCCGAACGAGTTGACCGCGCCATGCCAACGCAGCATCTGCTCCAGCGAGGTCAGGGCGCTGCCGGCCAATGCGTCCTTGCCGCTTCCCGTCATCGCCCAGACCGCCGCCAGCGTCATGCTGCCGAACAGAGACAGGGCCGACACGCCGAGCAGCACCGCCGCCGCTGGCGCGTCGCTCAGTTGCTCCTTGGCGACGACGAGCATGCAAACTGCACCGACCGCCACACCGGCCGCGAGGATCAGCGCCGCAGGCACTTCGAGGCTGCGGCTGGCTGCGATGCCGATGGCAGTGAGTGGAATGGCCGCGCACACCACCGCCGTAGCAACGCCGTGCGCCTTCGAAAGCCACGGCCGCGGCGGCAGGTGGCGGCCAAGTACGCCGAACAGCAGCGGCGCGCCGAACCCGGCGTGGAAGAAGTGCTCGGCGGTGAGCAGCACGGTGGGCTCGTGGAAGCCGAGCAGAGACACGCCCAGCCGCGACGCGAACAGCCACACCGCGCCCACCGGCAGCAGCATGCAGCCGAGATCGACCGCAAGCTCCGTGCGGGGTTGCAGGCCCCGTCGCACCAGGCGCTGCAAGCCGTAGAAGCCAATGGCTGCGCAGCACATGCCGACGACGGAGGCGCTCATGACCGACGGCAACGAGCCCACCAGGCCCGAAAACACCAGGAAGCCGCCCAGCAAGAGCCCCGGCAAAAGCAGCAGCGCGAGCCGGTAGAAGAACGGAACCTCGGCGCGCTCGCGCTCGGAGGCGCGGGCCGCGTACCCGCCTTCGAGCGTGAGCGACAGGCCGAGCGGCACCAGGGTGACGATGGCGAACCCGAGCAGCGTGTGCTCCAACCCCTCGCCGCGCAGCGTGGCGAGGGCAAGCCAACCGAGTCCCGAGCCCGCGGCCATGCGGGGCAGATCGCGCCAGCGCGCCTTCATCGTCCGCCGAGCTCCCGCAGCTTGGCGACGTGACCGAGCATCGCTTCGGTGGTGTCTTCGAGCGTGGCGGTGACCCACGAGCCATCGAGGGTGACCGCGACGCCATCGAGGATCTTGCCGACGCCCGCCAGCCGCAGCATCAGGTTCTGTCCGAGCGCGAGGCGGGTGCCGAGCAGCACGTCGCGGACGGAGGCAGCAGACGCGTCGGTGCCGGCGTCGATCACCAGGCGCAGCGTGGTGCGCTTGCCCTGGCTCGAGGTGAGCAGCGACGCGCCGGCGGCGCGCGGCTCGTGGATGTCGCGCGCCCGCGCGGCGAGCTCGGCGGTCGGCAAGAATTGCCCGAGCTGCTTGACCAAATTGCCCTGGCCCGCGGGCATCTTCGCGCTGACGGCGACCAGCAGGGGCACCCCGCCCGCGGCTCTTTCGAGGTGCGCGCGCACGGCGCCGTGCGGTTCCGGAAGCGGCAAGCTGCCGCCGAGCAGACGCAGGTAGCTGTTCTTGTCCGGCGCGTCGGCCGCGTCGGCCATGGTCTCCGCCCAGTGCGGGGTGGCCACCAGCATGGGCCTTCGCAACCCGACGCCGAGCACGAGATCCACGTCCGCCAGGCGCAGCGGCGTGAGCATGAAGCTGCCGTGGGCAGACGAGCCCGAGAACTCGTTCCTGGTGGTGCCCGCAGCGCCGATCACCAGCTGCGTCTGGCAGCGTAGTAGCTCCTCGTTGGCGATGCGGCCGTTGAGCGCCAGGCCGACGCCCCCCGCTTCGCCTTCGCCGATTGCGAGCACCCCGCGGTCCAGCCGCGACAGCGTGGCGAAGCCGCACGCGGCGTCCAGCTTGTCGACCGGTACGCGCGTGGTCAACGCCGCGCGGGCGGTGTCCCAGAGCGGACTCTCGCGGAGCTTCTCGAAATCGACGTCGGCCACGATCAACGTCGCCGTGGGCACCGTGTCGAGCGGGCCTGGCGTGGGGCGCACGAACCACAGCGCGCCGGCCACGAGGCCGCTCGCCACGAGCGCGCCAGTCACGACGGCGAGTGGCTTCCGGTTGCGTTGGGTCACCGGCGCAGGCGCAGCGCCAGTCATTGGAAGCGCCCGGTCTCGGCGTCGCGGCCTCGGCGCTCGGCGACGGCCAGCCGCGCCTGCCAGCGGGTGGTCGGAAAGTGCGGCGTGGCGGGGTTCTGCAAGAACGGCTGGAGCGCGCCGCCCGCGAGCAAGAACGCGGCGGAAAGAATGGCGGCGTTACGCGTCTTCGGAGTCTTGGTCGCGGCGGCCGCCATCGTGACGACGGCCTTCTGGGCGAGGCGGAAAGAACCGGCGTTCCGAGACGCGGCGGTCGGTTTCTTGGGGAGCGCGCTGGTCGGCGTCGCCTGCTTGGGTCGACGGATCGGTTGGATTGGCCATGGCCCCCACAGGGTCTGCCGGGATGGCTGGACAGGGCCAACTTTCGCGCTCACCCAAAGAACTCCTTCAGCTTGTCCATGAAGCTGCGCTGCTGGGATACGGCCGCGTTGCCGAGCTCCTTCGCGAGCTCTTCGACCAGCTCGCGCTGACGGGCCGAAAGATGGGTGGGCACCTCCACGGCGATTTCGATGCGCTGATCGCCACGGCCGCGACCGACAGGAATGCCCTTGCCACGAATGCGCAACACGGAACCGGGCTGGGTGCCGGCGGGCACCTTGAGCGAGCCCTTGCCGTCCAGCGTGGGCACCGCGACCTCGGCGCCGAGCGTGGCCTGCGGGAAGCTGATCGGCACCTGGCACACGACGTCCGTGCCGACGCGGCGAAAGAACGGGTGCGGTTTGACGCGCACCAAGAGCTCGAGATCGCCTGGAGCCTTGTCGGGACGGGAGCGGTTGCCGGCGCCGCGCACGAGGGTGGTGGCGCCCGGCTCGACGCCCGGGGGTAGGGTGACGGTGAGCGTGTGGGAGCGGGTGGCGAGGCCGTTGCCGCGGCAATCGCTGCATGGCACACGCACCAGGCGACCGCGCCCGCGGCAGTCTGGACAGGCGCGCTCGACGGCGATGGGAAAGAGTCCCTGCTGGATGCGGACGCGGCCCTTGCCGCGGCACGTGGAGCACGTGTCGACCTCGGAGCCAGGCGCGCCGCCGCCGCCTTGGCAGGACTTGCACGTGTCGATGCGCTCGTAGACGAACTCTTTTTCGCACCCGAAAGCCGACTCGGTGAACTCGACCTCGATTTCGCGACGGAGGTCGCCGCGATCGCCTTTGCCGAGACCGAACACGCCGAGCAGATCGCCGAGCACGCCGGAGGCGGCGATGTCCGAGAAGTCGACCACGCCGCCGGCGAAGGGGCTGCCGGCGGCGAAGGGCGAGCCGGCTTGTTCGGCGCGGTGGCCGAAGCGGTCGTACACGCCGCGCCGCTGCGGATCGCCGAGCACCTGGTAGGCTTGGTTCAGCTCCTTGAAGCGCTCCGCGGCTTCGGGATCGCCGGCGTTGCGGTCCGGATGGTGCAACGACGCAGCTTTGCGGAACGCAGCTTTCAGCTCGTCGCTGGTGGCGGTGCGCGAGGCGCCGAGCACCTCGTAATAGTCGCGGGGCGATGCCGAAGCGGACA
>JAYUXI010000191.1:0-1784 GCA_043753085.1 Myxococcales bacterium
AGCAAGAAGGTGACGACGGCGGCGCGCTTCAGAAGCGCGATGGACAACTCTTCGGCCACCTTGGGCAGAAGTTGCGGCGATTCGGCGAGGCGAGCGAGATCCACGAGGTGCGCGGTGAGCACGCCGCGGGCCAGGTACGCCACCAGCAGCGCCGTGGCGAACGCCCGCGCCACCGAGAACAGCCGCTGTGCGGTGAACAGCCCTTTCAGACCTTTGATGACGTCGAGGTGGTCGAGCTTGGGCGTGAGCTTCTTGGTGGCCAGAAAGCCGCCGGTCTGCGCCACGGACGCCACGCCACTGGCCACGGCCACCGTGGCGAGCAGCGGCAGGGGCGCCAGCGACACCGCCAGGACCACCTGCCCCGACGAAAACGCGACGCGCGGGGTTCCGCTTGCCGCCGCCATGAATGCATTCTGCAGCATGGGTCGCACCACGTGCAGCGCGGCCAGCACGGCGCCCGGCAGCGCAAACGTGCCGACCAGAAAGCCCAGAGATTGCGAAAACGCCGCGCTCTGTCCGCTGTCGCCGTCTTCGCGCGCCTTGCGCAGGCGCTTCGGGGTGGGCTCCTCGGTCTTTTCGCTCACGCCTTACTCGGTGAGGGCTGCTTCTTGCACGGGCCTGTCCGGGCGGGCTTCTTCGCGGACCATGCGCAGCAGGCTCCACAGCAAGTCCTTGAGGCCGTCGTGCGTGGCGGCGGACACGAGGTGCAGCTTGACCTTCTTGCGGGCGAAGCGCTTCTTCAACTCGGGATAGGCCTCGACGACCTCGGGCAGATCCGACTTGGTGAGCGCCACGATGGTGGGGCGCTTGGCCAGCTCCGGATCGAACAGCTTCAGCTCTTTTTTGATCGCGTCGTAGTCGGCGACGGGATCACGGCCTTCGCCCGCGTCGAGCGAAACCAGGTGCAGCATGGCGCGGGTGCGCTCGACGTGTTTCAAAAACTGCAGGCCGAGCCCGGCGCCACTGGCCGCGCCGGGAATGAGGCCCGGAATGTCCGCCAGGACGAACGACGACTCGGTGTCGAGGCGGACCACACCGAGCTTCGGCACGAGCGTGGTGAACGGGTAGTCTGCAATCTTCGGGCGGGCGCGAGAGGCCGCCGCGATGAAGGTGGACTTGCCCACGTTCGGGAAGCCGAGCAGGCCGACGTCGGCCATGATCTTCAGCTCGAGCCGGAGGTCGAGCTCCTGGCCCGGGTGGCCGGGCTCGGCGCGTTTCGGCGCGCGGTCTTGCGAGGTGGCGAAGTGGATGTTGCCGCGGCCGCCGCGGCCGCCTTCGGCCACGACGAAGCGCGAGTCGGGGTTCTCGAGGTCGAACAGAAGCTCGCCGGTTTCGGCCGAGAAGATCTGCGTGCCCTGCGGCACCCGGGCGATGTAGTCCGGACCGCCTTTGCCGTAGCAGTCCTTGCCTTGGCCGTGCTCGCCGTCTTCCGCGGCAAGCGTGTGGGCGTACGTGAGATCCAGCAGCGAGGTGAGACCAAGGTCGACCTCGAACACGATGTCGCCGCCTTCGCCGCCGTCTCCGCCCGACGGGCCGCCATGCGGAACGAAGCGCTCGCGGCGAAACGCGACCGAACCATTGCCACCGGTACCGGCGCGAACTTTGACCTGACAACTATCGACGAACTTCACGGCGAGGCTCGATTAGCACCGATTCCGGCTGGCGGGCTCTCATCTTCCCGCGCTACACCGGAGCCATGTCCGAGCTGGTGCGTTTCGGGGTCGCGATGGAGGCCAAGCTGCTCGAACAGTTCGACACGTTGGTCGAAAGCCGCGGCTCCACGC
>JAYUXI010000192.1:0-4603 GCA_043753085.1 Myxococcales bacterium
GCTCGGGCACGTACAGCCCACCGTCTGGGGCGAGGCCCGCCATGAGCGCGGCCGACAATCCAACGAGGGGTACGCCGCCACGGGTACTTGCAAACTGCATCATTGCGAACCTTCCAGCAGCTCGGCGCGCGGCCCGTCGACCGGCGACACGTAGGCGTCGCTCTCGAGGTCGACCGAGCGAAACGCGGCTTGCACGTGCGGCCGTGAGGCTTCGGCCTCTGCGCGCGATGGAAACCACGCGAACATGCTCGGACCGGCACCGGACAAGCTGGCCCCGATCGCGCCCGCATCGAGCGCAGCGCGCTTGGCCGCCGCGAGGCCTGGGACCAGCGGCATGCGCCGGGGCTCCACGAGCACGTCTTCGAGGCTGCCGCGCAGCATGTCTACGTCGCCGCGGTGGCAGGCCACCAGGAACGTGGCCAGATGCTCGCTCTGCGTCACGAAATCGCGCAGGGCATACGGCGCCGCAAGGACCTCGCGGGCGCGACGGGTTTCGAGCACGGCGTGAGGATGCACGAGCAGGCAGTGCAGTCCCGCCGGCACGGGCAAGCGCACCACGCGCTCGTGGGTCGCGAGCGTGAGCCCGCCGAGCAACATCGGCCCGACGTTGTCGCCGTGGGCGCTACCGCTGGCCACCGCCTCGCCGGCCATCGCGAAAGGGTAGAGCCCCTCACGCGTCAGCGGCCGATCCAGCAGTGCGTTGGCAGCCACGAGGGCGGCCACGGCGCTGGCCGCGCTGCCGCCCATGCCGGAGCCGTACGGGATCCCCTTGTCGAGCTCGACCTCGAAGCCGAACTGCTCGATTTCGAGGGTGCGCAGCAGCAGCAACAGGGCCGCGCCGGCGGTGTTTCGCTCGGCTTCGAGCGGAAGTGGGTGCGCGCAGCCGCGAATGGAGGCAATGCGCACGCCGCGCTCGGGCACGCGGCGCACCGTGGCCACGTCGCCAGGGCCCTCGAGCGAGTGCCCGAGCATGTCGAAACCGATGGCGACGTTGCCGACGCTGGCCGGCGCGAACGCGCGCTGAGAAAGCATGCGCTGCGCCTAGCAGAGCTCGGGACCTGGCAGTACGGGCGATCTCGCCCATCTTGCCCCATGGTCGGTCCTCGGGTTGCGCGAGACGAAGGATCGCGTGCTAGGTCCCGCGGCGTGAGAACGCGCCTGCTCCTGCTCCTGGTCCTCGTCCCCGTGGTCGCGTGCGCCGAAGCAAAGAATGCGTGGAAGAACTTGACCACGGGCACGAAGCACGCCGTCCGCAGCATCGGCAAGACCTGCCCCGAAGGCGTCGCCGGGCGCGCCGTCGGCACCCCCGACGCGGACGCGGCGCTCGGTTGTTTCCAGAAAGCCGTGGGCGACGAGGATCCGAAGCTGCTGCTGCGCATCGTGTGCCATGGCCGCGCGCCGGCCGACTGCAAGCACGGGCCCTCGGCCGAGAAGGAAGCAGCCGCCGGCATGAAGGAGTTCACGCGCAAAAACTGGCGTGACGTGACCGGCAGCTGGAACGAGTCCGAGACCGTGACGGTGTATGCCTTCGACAACCTGCCCGACACCGCGAAGGGCGACAAATCCGCCAACGTGAGCACGGTCACCACCTGCCGCATCGCCGAGCCGGTTGCCCCCGGCGACGCCGGCAAGGTGGCCGCAGCCGACCTCGGCTGGGCAGTGTGCGACGTCGACGAGACCGCCCGCGCGGCCGCCGGCAAAAAGTCCGAACCCTGAAGCGTTCGCGGCAGGCGACGTCCGCGGCACTGCCGCCGGCTCTGCGTGCTCACCACCGGCGGCCTCGACAGTGGAGCTCCTGACGCTCCCCGAAACCGAATGAGGGTCAGAGCCCGAAGAACGACTTGATGCCCCTGAGGATCTTGTCACGCTCGCCGTCGACCATGGCGCGACTGGGCGGCCCGTCCAGGCCGGCGCGACTGGCTTCGAGCTCGACGCGGCGTTCGGCCAGCTGCTGCGAGAGCGCGTGTACCATCTCGGGCCGCGCCGAGATCACCGTCTCGAACGTGTTCTTGTCGAGGCGGTAGCACTCGACGTCGCCCACGGCCACCACGTCGGCCGAGCGCGCGGCGCCGGTCATCAGACCCATCTCGCCGAACACGTTCGGCGCCATCACGGTGGCGATCACCTTGCTTTGGGTACTGCCGCTGCGCTCGACGTTGGCACGGATCTCGACGGATCCCTTGGTGAGAATGTACAGCCAGTGCGCCACGGCACCCTGCCGGGTGACTACCTCGTCGGCGGTGTACAGCGCTGGCTTCAGTCCGGCCGCGAGCTGGCCGAGCTCGGCCTCGGTCATGGTGCGAAAGAGCGCCACGCCGCGCAGCGCGCCGAGCCGGCGGGTAAGCTGGCGGCGCAGCGCACGCTCTTCGTCGTCCATCTCGACCTGAATGGACGACTCGGGCACGGCGAGCGGCACACCCGCGCGCTGCAGCGCGGTGTAGATACGGGCGCGGACGCGGGAGCTGGTAGGCTCGGCGAAAGTGAGGTCGAGCAACCAGTAGCGGAGCTGGTAGGTGGCAAACCCGCTGCTGCCGGCTCTGGCGAGGTCCAGGCACACGCAGTTGGGGCGCGGCGTGGAGGCCACGCCCTCGATGTCGGCCGTGGCGAAGGCGTTGCCGACGATGTCCACCACCTGCGCCGGCGCATGGCGAAAGTCGACGTTGAAGTGCACGCTGATGCGCTGCGGTGCGCGCTCGCCGTCACGCTTGCCGAGCAGAAGAATGTTGCTGGCCAGCAGGGTCGAGTTGGGCACGATGACGGTGGAGTAGTCGAGCGTCTCGAGCACGGTGTGTCGCCAGCGAATCGCGCGCACCCGGCCCTGCTTGCCGTCGGTCAGTTCGATCCAGTCTCCTTCGTGCACCGAGCCATCGAGCTGGAGCGCGACGCCGCCGAGAATGTTGCCGAGTGTACTCTGCAGCGAGATGGCCAGGACGGCGCTGACCACCGCGGCCGACGCCAGGGCGCCGGTGGGGTTGAGGCCGTGGCCCGAGAGTACCGCCACCGTGGCGGCAAGGTAGCCGATGCCGACGACGAGATCGGTCGCGATCATCGGCAGCGCCATGCCGCTGAGGGGAACGGCAAGCGAGAACACCAGCATGGCCGCGAGGCTGACCATGGTGAAGGCACGCAAGATCTCGGACGCCACCAGCGCGCGCGCGGACCACTTCGGCAGGCCCGCGGCCTCCAAGCCGAGCTGCAAGGAGAGCATGATCGAAAACCCGACGAACAGGATGAACACCTGCCGCACCCGCACGCGGCGCGCGGGTACGAAACGATTCACGAGCGCGGCGGCAAGCACCACCGCCACCATCAGTCCTACCGCCCAGGCTACTTCCGTGCGCATGCGAACCTGGATGAGGCCTCGAAGCCGCGCGCCAGGTCAAGCAATCCGACTACACTGGCGGCGTGACGGGGGCGCGGTCGTTCTTTCGCCGCACCCGCCAGAGCCAGCCATGACCAAGACCAAGACCCACCCCGAGCACACCGCCCACGTAGACCAGCGCGTCCTGCTCACCCACGCCGTGCTGGTGGGGCTCACCCCGCTGATCCCGGTGCCCTTTCTCGACGACGTGGTGAGGAGCGCCATCGAGCGCCGCATGGTGCGCGCCATCGCCAAGGCGCACGGGCGGGAGCTCACCAAGGCCGAGGCCAAGGCGCTGACCGAAGACCCGAACGGCAACCTGCTGTGGGCCATCGGCAAGGGCGTGGTGCTGTTTCCCTTCAAGCTCCTGTTCAAGACCGTGTTCCTCGTCCTGGAGGTGAAAGCCGCTTCGGACGAGGCGAGTCGCGCGTACCACCAAGGGGTGCTGTTCGATCTCGTGCTGCGCTCGAACGCGCTCGCGCCCGAAGGCCCGCGCTCGGCCGCCGAGATCCGCGCTGCCGTCCGCGACGTCGCCTCGGGCACCACCGTGTCGCCACTCGGCCGCGCCATCGGCGGCGTGTTCGAGACGTCGAAGGACGGCCTCACCGCCATTGGCCGCGCCCTGCTTGCGCGCATCGGCAAGGGCGGCAAGGCCAGCGCCGCCGCGGTCGAAAAAGCCGTCGAAGCTGCGGCAGAAGAGGCCGAAGGCCCGATGGACAGCCTGCTCACGCGTCTCACCGCCGCCGTTGCCGAGGTGCCCGGCGAGCACTTCGACACGCTCCGACAAGCGCTCGAGCTCGAGCTCGGCGTCCCGCTCTGCCGCGCCGCGAAGTAGCTGTCGCGTCGCTCGTGCGCGGCTTGGCGCCTCGAATCAGGGCGCGCGCGTCTCCAGTGTATCTTGCACGGATTTTTCCACGCGCGGGTCGAAGTCGTAGCCAGTGGCCGTTTCGACCGCCCGGATCGAAGTCGCGAACAGCGGATACCCGGCCGCAGCCACCGTCCGGACGTTCGGCATGATGGCGGCGATCACTTGCGTGTCCGCGGTCACGTCGGCGGCCCGCTGGCCATGCTCGAGCACGACCACGATCTTGTAGCTGAAGGCGGGCACGGCGACGCGCTCGGCGTCTCGCCGCCGCTTGCCGATGCGCGGCGGCGCGGCATCGAAGATTCCGCCCGCGACCAAGAACAGCTCCTTGCCTTGCCGCGCGAGCTCGCGTTCGCGTGTCTCGAGCTTTTCCCACG
>JAYUXI010000193.1:0-11047 GCA_043753085.1 Myxococcales bacterium
CTCCTGACCGTCGAAGGCTTCGGTCAAGAGAAGCCGGTCGACACCAACGACACCGACGCGGGCCGCGCGAACAACCGTCGCGTCGAGTTCCACATCCTGGCCGCCGCCCCGGAAAAGCCGGTGAAGTTGAAGGCCAAGGCCATGGGCAGCACCCACAAGCCCGGCCCCGGCACCCCCAAGCCCGTCAACCCGCCCGGCACCACGCCTGGCACCACCAACGGCAAAGGCGGCGAGAAGCCGGTGACGCCGTCTGGCAAGACGCCCGCTCCCAAGAAGTAACGCCCATCGGCGTTCGCCGTTCGTGACGACGCCGCGTCCCCCGAGGAGACGCGGCGTCGTTTCGGTTCAGAGCCCGAGGGCCTGGGTGATGCGTTTTACCATCTCGTTCTCGAGCGGCGACAGGTGCCCGTCCGCCGAGGCCGCATCGACGAGCTCGCCGATCAGCTCCTGCTTGTCTTCCATGGGCAGACCGGTCAACGCCGCTTCCGCGTCGTTCCAGCCTTCGAGATCGATCACGGCGCGCCGCTCGGCGTCGGTGAGACCCATTTGGGTCATCGCGCGGTCGAGAAAGATGCGCTCGTTCTCGGTCATGATGCCGTCGGCGATCAGGACCTTGGAGAGCAGGAGGCAACGGGCGGTTTTTTCGTTCACGACGTCACTATAGGCGAGATCGCGTGGAGGTGCGGCCCCTGCGTCGCTCCACGGTTCACGCTGGCGAGCGATGTCGCCGGGTAGCATTCGCCGAACGCGGCGCCCTTGCCACTCTGCACCAGCTCGCCCAGCGCGCCGACGCTGTCGTCGATGGGCACGTCGGCGTCGACTCTCCGAGGAGGCTCTTGCCGCGGAGGATCTGGGCTCGCGGAATGACGATAGGCTGGATGGCACATGCTTCGCCTGCCGCCGCTTCTGCTCGTGACGACCGCGCTGGCCTGCGCGAAGCCAGCGCCGCCCGGGGTCGTGGCAGACTCCGGCGCGCCCATGGTAGTCCCCGCGAAGCCTAGCGCGCCGACGCCGCCTCGCCCGGCTGCAATCGTGCGCGAGGAAATCACCGTCGTCGTGGCGGGCGTCACCGAGCACTGGCGGCTCGAGTGGCGCAGGCCGCCCACTCCGGAGTGTATGGACGACGCCTGGAACACCTGTCCGTGCAACGGCATCGAGTTCGGCGAGGAAGGCGAGCTGGACTTGGTGCGCGAGCGCGACGGCGCACCCGTCGAGCGGCTGGCGCTCGATGCGCTCTACACCAATCGCACCGCCGCCCTGCCTCGCTGGAAAAAGCAGCCAGACGACGCCAAGGACCTTGCGGTGGTGCCGACGCCCGAAGCGCTGCGAACGCGGCCGCTCGTGCGCGTGATGAAGCTCGCCGACTACGATCACGATGGCCAGGCCACCGAATTCGTCTTGCGCGTCGGGTACGAAGCGTGTGGCCACGCGCCGGCGCTGCTGGTCGGCCTCGCCGCGAACCATCCAAAACTGCATGCTTTCGGCACCGCCGAGGCTCCGGCAGAGCCGCTTCTGCTCGAGAACGCAGCGCAGTGGGAGCAAGTGAAGCACGCCCTACCGGCCACGCTGACCACGCTCGGCTGCGGCGATCACGGCAGCGACGTGGAACGGATCACGAGGATTACCCGCGACGCTGCTGGGCTGCACGCGGCCGCGAGGGAAACGCGCTGCGCGCGGTGAGAGGGGCCCCTGGCGAGACGCCGGCCGCGCGCTCCCCCGAATGCGCCGAGACGGCCAGCACGGAGCACCCATCGAGCGACACACCTCCCGCGTCGGCCGAACGAGGGACCCCCAGATCACTTGCAAGACCCTGTTTCGGCGCCTTGCCCACCGGTAGCTTGTTGCCATGACGACGCGCACCGCAAGCCCCGACGACGTGCCCGCCATCACGGCGATCTACGCGGACGCGGTCGCGCACGGGACGGCCACCTTCGACGTCGAGCCGCCTTCCGCCGCGCACATGGGCGTACGCCTGCGCGAACTGAGCTCGGGCGGCTTCCCGTACCTCGTGGAGGAGCGCGGCGGCGCGGTGGTCGGCTACGCCTACGCGGCGCCCTTCCGGATGCGCGCTGCGTACGCATCCACCGTGGAAGACTCCGTGTATGTTGCAAAGTCTTCCCGCGGTGCAGGCGTGGGCGCCACGCTCCTGCGCACGCTCATCGAGGCGTGCGAGCGACTCGACTTCCGCGCCATGCTCGCCCTGATTGGAGACTCGGGCTCGGCCGCTTCGATCGCCCTGCACGCATCCTGCGGATTCGTGCCGGCCGGGGCGCTGCGCGGCGTGGGCCACAAGCATGGCCGCTGGCTCGACGTGGTGCTCATGGAGCGCGCCCTCGGGGCCGGCGCCCGCAGCGCGCCCAGCCGCACGTAGCGAGCCCGTCGTACTGCGCCGTCGTTCGCGCAGCCTGCGGGCACGAGCCAGACAAAAGTACGCCGCACGTGCCCGTGAATACCTAGGCTGCCACCATGGAACGCAGCGATTGGACCGCGCGCTGGAGCGCCGGGCGCATTGGTTTTCACCTGCCGGCGCCGCATGCCTTGCTGACGCGGCACCTGGCACTCTTCGAGGGGGTCGCCTCGGTGCTGGTTCCGCTGGCAGGCAAGACCACCGACCTCGATCTGCTGGCCACGGCCGTACCCAAGATCGTGGCCAACGAATTCGTCGAGCCGGCCGCGCGAGCATACTTCCAGGAACGCGGCCTGACCGCCCACGAACGGCGCCGTGGTTCCGCGCTCGAGCTCACGCACGGTGCGATCACGTACCTGGTCGACGACTTCTTCGTGCTCGACCCCGACGAGACGTACGACGCGTTCTTCGACCGCGCCGCAATGATCGCCATCTTGCCGGCCGAACGGCCCCGATACGTGCAGTCTCTCTTGCGGCTCACCCATCGCGGCAGCGTCGGGCTGTTGATCACGGTCGAATACGATCAGGCGCAGATGGCGGGACCGCCGTTCTCGGTCGAGCCGAGCGAGCTGCGCGCGCTCTTCGAACCACACTTCGACCTCCGCGAGCTGGAAACACGAATGGACCGCGTGGGGCCGATGGCGGTCCGCGAGCGAGCGTTTCGCGTCGAGCGCACCTGAGCGGGCGCCCGTCACCGTCGTGCCCACCCATGCGGGGCACGAACACGTTGGCGCTGGCGAGGGGGTCGTCCTGCGGTGCGCAGCATCGCCGGACTAGGACGTGCGCTCGTGCACGAAGCGTTCTCCCGCGGCGGCGCTGAGCTTGAATCCAGGCACGACTCGCTCGCTCTTGAGCAGCTCGCCGGTCACGTCGTCGCAAGCGGAGAGCACGGCGTGCGGATCGTCGTCGTCCTCGACCAGGTCGAGGTCGAGCCGGACGCGGGTGCCGTCGTCTGCAGTATACACCAACGATTTGTGCAGACGCTCGCGCGCGGACTGCTCGTGACGCAGAAGGATCTCGCCGGCCGTCTTGACGAGCGTGGCAAACGACGGGGCGTCCATGGGCTTGGGATTTTTCTTGTCGCGGCCCATGGTCCAAGGCCCCACGAGCGCGGGCTCGTCGTCACCGATGCGAGTCATCTCCACGGCCCAGCCTTCGTCGTCTTCGTTTTTGATCACGCGGGCAATCCAGCCGGACTTTCTCCAGTAGCCGGGCTCCATCTGCTCGTCTTCGCTTCCAGCCATGCCCGGCATCCTACTCCGGACGCGCGGGATCGCGCCTGGCCCTGTCACGAAGCGAGGGTTGGCCCTGGCTTGACGGATCCTGGCCTCGAGTTATCGCTTCTGGACGATGAATCCGTCTTTGCCCGACATCCTGCACGCCGACTTCGAAGAAGAGCTGGAAGGGGCCGACACCGAGCGCGGCGTGTACCTTGGTTACCCGCGAGAAGGCTTGGCATACGAGGGCGACTGGGCAACTCGAACAGTCGACGACGCTTTTGATCCAGTCGATCCTCTCGGAGTCTGACACCACGCAGACCAGCTCGATGTCGAACACGAGGTCAAGCTGGCCCTTGCGTACGGCTTCCACGGCGTCCGACGGACCGCCGGGAGCGGAGCTAAAGGGGGGGCCATGACCAGCCCGACCGAGGGGGCGACGCGCGCATTCGAGGCAGCCCGGCTTCGTATCGCCCATCTCAATCTCGGCGATGCGCGCGAGCTCGAGCCTGCCGTGCGACGGGCCGTGGTGATCAGTGGCGAGTCGCTCGGCGTCACGCGCGTTGGCGTGTGGATGCTGTCCGAGGACCGCCGTTCGCTGGCGCCTCTGTACGTGCTCGGGCGTCCGGAAGCGAACGGTAGATACGCCGAGTTGCCGCTTGCGACGTGGCCAGCCTATGCCGCCGCGATCGATGGGCGGCGTGCAATCGCCGCAGACGACGCCCGCACCGACCCGCGGACGTGCGAGCTGGCCCGCGACTACCTGGTTCCGCTCGGCATCACATCCATGGTGGACGCACCCATTTTCCTGCGCGGTCAGGTGTGGGGAATCGTCTGTCACGAACACGTCGGTGACGCGCGCGCGTGGAAGCGCCGCGAGGTCGACTTCGCCATCTCGGTCGCAGACATGCTTTCGGCGCTGTTCGAACAAGCCGCGCGGCTAACCGCCGAGCAAGAGCTGCGGCGACGCGAAGCGGAAAGCGGGCGCCAGCGCAAGAACCAGGCCCTGGTGCAGATGGGCGCCGGCGTCGCCCACGACTTCGGCAACGTGTTGCAAGCGATCTCGCTGCTGGCCGAGCGCGCAGGACGCGCCGAGCCGCACGAGGCGGCGGCCTTGATCCGTGAAGAATGCACGCGTGGTCAGCAGCTGGTGGCGCAGCTGCTCGACTTCGCCCGCTCGTCCTGGCGACCGCCTTTTCCCCTCGACCTGGCCCTGCTCGTGGCGAACCTGCGGGGCTCGCTGCAGGCGCGGCTGGGACCGGGCGTTGCGCTCGAGACCACGTTGGCAGCCGACACGATGGTCGGTGGCAACCAGGCGCAGCTCGAACGCGTCGTCACCAACCTGGTGGTCAACGCCCGAGACTCCATGCCAAACGGCGGCGTGATCCGGATCGAGGTGGCGGGCGTTGGTGAGGAAGCGTTCGTCTCCGTTGCCGATCAAGGCAAGGGAATACCCGAGGGCGTCCGCGAGCGCATCTTCGAACCCTTCTTCACCACGCGCACTGCGTCCGGCGGCACCGGGCTCGGTCTTGCCACCGTCGCGCTCATCACCGAACAGCACGGCGGCCGCGTCGGCGTGGATTCGACCGAGGCCGGCAGCACGTTCACGGTGTACCTCCCGCGCGCATGACGCGCATGACGCGCATGACGCGCTCGGTGCGCGCGTTGCGCACCTTTCACTTTTGAATGGCCAAAGTCCAAGGATGAACGGTGCGGTCCGCCTCAACCCTCGAATTCGCCGGCTAACTTTCGCCGTTCGACTTGGCACGCTGTTCGCTTGTGAAGTGTGACTGCGCGATGTGAGGCGTCCCCCCCCGCCGCTCCGCGCAGTTGCTTTTTTGTTCGCGCTCCGCGCGTTCTGCCGCCCCCGAGCTCGGGGGGCACAAACAGCGAAACCCCGCTCCGAGCCTGCGCACGGAACGGGGTCTCATCACGCCGCCAGCAATCAGCTGCGCTTGCGCCGCACCAAGGCCAGCGCGGCGAGCATGAAGCCGACGCTACCCAGCGAGCTGCTGGTGTCGCCCGGGGTTGCGCTGCACGCGCCGCCGGTCAGGCCACCCAGGCCGATCGCGTCCGGGCCAGCGTCGCCGCTGCTGCTGGAAGCGCCGCGGCCGCCGCTGCTGCTCGAACCGCCACTGCTGCTCGCGCCGCCGCTGCTGCTCGCGCCGCCGTCGACCACGTCGTCGTCGACCGGGACGAGAGGATCGCGCTCGCCGTCGTCGAGGCGGCCGTTGCCGTTGGTGTCTTCGGCGCCGTCGCTGGCACCGCCACCATCGGTGTCGGCCACGAGGACGAGCGTCTTCGTGATCGGATCGAGATCGGCCACGCACACTGCAGCCGCCGCGTTGGTAGCCGGGTCGGTGCAGTCCTTGCCCGCTTCGGTGCCGTCGACGAGGCCGTCGCCATCGGAGTCGGGGTCGACGAGATTCTTCGCGCCGTCGTCGTTGGTGTCTTCGGCAGGGTTGGGCTCGTCGCCGTCGCGCAGGCCGTCGTCGTCGGAATCCGCGTCGTTCGGCAGGGAGCCGAGCGTTGCTTCTTCGAGATCCGAGAGGCCGTCGTCGTCGGTGTCGACGACCGCGCCGTCGTCGCCTGCGTTGCCAGTCGTGGGATCTTGCTCACCGGCGTCGAGCTTGCCGTCGAGGTTCGCGTCTTCGGCACCGTCGCGCGCGCCGCCATCGTCGGTGTCGGCGAGGATCGGGCTGGTGATGGTGGCCGGATCCGCGTCTGCTTTGCAACGACCGCGCGCCGCGCTGGTGCCCGGCGCGGCGCAATCGAAGCCGAGCTCGGTTCCGTCGAACAGGCCGTCGTCGTCGGAGTCGGCGTCGAGCGCGTTGATTAGGCCGTCGCCGTCGCTGTCGACGTCGGGCGAAATCTCGGTTCCGTCGAGAGCGCCGTCGTCGTCGGAGTCGGTGTCGTTCGGGTTGGTCCCGAGCGTGGCTTCTTCTGCGTCGGTGAGGCCGTCGCCGTCCGAGTCGGGTCCAGCCAGCGCCATGCCGAACGTGGCATCGGCCGTGTCGAACACATCCGGGATGCCGTCGTTGTCGAGGTCGACGACGAGGTCGATGGAACCATTGGCATCCGCGTCGAACGCTGCCGCGGGGGTGCCGGCGATGTCGAAGGTGCCGTCGCCGTTGGAGTCCACGTCGGCGTAGTCTGGCAGGCCGGTTTCGTCCGCATCGGGCAGGGCTGCGCCGTTGGCGTCGCCGAAGCCGGCGAGACCGTCGGCTCCGCCACGTAGGCCGTCGTTGTCGGCGTCGCCGCCGTCGACCACGCCGTTGCGGTCCGCGTCGAGTGCACCGAGACCGGCCTCGACGACGTCGAGCTTGCCGTCGTTGTCGGAATCGAGATCGCGTGCGTCGCGGCGGCCGTCGCCGTCGGTGTCGGGGCGGGCCAGCGGCGCGCCTCCCTCGCTCGCATCGACCGTGGCCACGAGGCCGTCGGCGTCGGGATCGGCGCCGTCTTGCTTGCCGTCGAGGTCGACGTCCACGCCACCGGCTTCGGCAACGTCGTTGATGCCGTCGTCGTCGGAGTCGAGATCGTAGGCGTCGGGGCGAGTGTCGCCATCGGTGTCGAGCGGCAGGTCGGGCCCGGCGCCGGCGCCGGAGTAGCGCACCACGCCGTTGTCGATCCCGGTTTCGATCGCGTCGCAGAGGCCGTTGGTCCCGACGCCCACGACGCAGTCGTAGACTCCGTTGCCGTCGACGTCGCCGGCGGCCGCGACTTCGGCCGCATCGGTCTGGCCGTCGCCATCCGAGTCGCGATCGCGGAAGCTCGCTTGGCCGTCGCCGTCCGCGTCACGCGGTACGGCAAGCAGCACGGCCGAGTCCGGCGCGGTTTCGACGCTGTCGCACAGTCCGTTCGCGCCGAACCCAGCGACGCAGGCGACCGAGGCGCCGTTGGCGGAGTAGCCCGCCTCGACGGCGTCGACGATGCCGTCACCGTCCGAGTCGATGTCCTTGCGGTCGGGCACGCCGTCGCCGTCGAAGTCGCCGCGCTCGAGGGTATCCGGGATGCCGTCGTTGTCGTCGTCGAGGTCGATCGCATCGATCACGCCGTCGTTGTCGCTGTCGGGGACGACCAGGCAGTCGTTCGGCGGCGGGCCCGGGTTGGCCAGGGCAGTCTCGTCGGTCACGCCGTCGTTGTCGTCGTCGATGCCGTTGCCGCAGATCTCGAAGCGGCCGGCCGCCAGCGGGCAGGTGGCGCCGTCGTTGCCGGTCGCGGCGAGGAGGGGCGAGCTCTGTCCGAGCACCGTTCCGGCGGCGATGAGCGCCGAGCCGGCTGCGTCGATGCGATACACCGCGCCGCTGGTGTTGCAGGCAGCGAAGAGGAAGCCCGACGCGTCGAACCACTGCGAGCCGAAGTCGCACGCGGCGACGCCGGTGACGGCCTTCGCGGCAAGGGCGGTGTTGGTGCGGGTGTCGAAGCGCGACAGCGTGACGGTCACGCTGTTGAGGCCATACAGGATGCCATCGTCCGGGTTGTAGGCGATGTCCTGGGCGTCGAGGCCGTTCCACGCAAAACGCACGGAGCCCGGCAGGTTGGTGATCGGGATGCGGACCACCGCAGCGCTGTTCGCGTCGCGGGCCCAGAGATTGCCCGTGAGGTCGAAGTCAGCGGCGAAGGTTCCGGCACCGGTGAACGAGTTCACGTCACCGACGACCTCTTCGACCACCGTCGGCGCGCCGCGCTTGATCCGGCGCAGCGTCTTCGTGTTGGCGTTGCCGCAGTAGAAAAAGCCGTCGGCCAGGTTGTAGCCGCAGCCATTGTACTGGTTCTGCGTCAGCCCGAACGAGCTGTCGAAATTCCAGAAGCCAACCTCGGACGTGTCGATGAGATCGAGCTCGCTGCGGTTGAAGCCGATGTTCACGGCTCGAAACTGCAGGGCCCGGCCGTCGCACGAGAAGACGGTGGTGCAGGCGGCGTCGCCCGAGCACTCGGGGTCGAGGCAGTCGACGAGTCCGTCGAGGTCGTCGTCGGTGCCCCCGGCGCACGTTTCCAGCGCGGCGCGGGAGGTTCCAAGTGGAGCCGGCTCCTGGCTGCAGGCAAGTACGGGCGTGAGGAAGAGCAACAGCGAAAGACGGGGAAGCGTGACTGGGGTAGGCGTGACTGGAGTAGGCGGCATACGAGATCTCCTGGCAAAGTCAGGTTCCGGGAGAGTTCCCTGGAAGCGAGCCCCGCAGAATCGCGCCAACCGCTACGCCCCGCAAGTGCTTACTCCGTTCGCCCGCGCAGGCGGAAGGTCGTCTATATCTTGGCAATGCGCGCGCGAAACCAGCTCTTCTCGTTCGCGTTCGCGTTTGCGTTTGCGCCGGCCTTGCTCTTGGCCTGCAATCTCATTCTGCAAAACGACGCTCCACGTCGCGCCGACGCGGCCGACGGCAGCGCGCCGCGCGCGGACGCCGGGACCGATCCCGGGCGGGACGCCGAGTCCGATTCCGGCGCGCCCATCGAGCCCGGCACGCCGGATGCCGCCCCTTTCGATGCAAGCGCAGCTCCTTACCGCCGCCTGCTGTTCTACGGCAAGGCAGCCGATGGCGACGGCGGGACGCGGCAGCAAGCCTGGTCCCAGACAGAAATCGCGCCGGACGCAGGCTGGGAGATGGTCGACGTCGACCTCGGCGCTGGCGACCTGTCGAAAACGTCCATTTTTACCGACGACCGGCGACTGTATTTCACCAACGAAGCGGGACTGCATGCGTCCGACTTGAGCAACGGACTTCCCGGACCGATCACGGACCTCGGCGCCCTCCCGGACGGCAGCGGCCATCCGTGTGTCGGTCGTACCGCGCAGGACCGCCTGTGGATTGGCTGCGCTGGCGGTTTTCGCAGGATCATCCAGGTGACTCCTGCCGCCGATGGCGGCGCTCCCTCGCTCGACCCTGTCGCCATGGACGCTACGCCGATCGATTCCGTCGGGTTTTTCGTGCAGCCCACGGCCACCGGATTCTTCGGCTACGAAGCGAAAGGCGCCGGCTTCGAGTGGGTCGAGAGCGATCGCAGCTATCGACCGCTGTCGCGGGGAATCCTGCCCGGCTTCGAACAAGATGTCTGCTCCGCGCTCGTGAATGGCGTCGTGTACGTGATTTTCCCGGCCAACCCGGCCGACCCGGCCGGCGCGAACCCCCAGTACTACGGTGCGCCTGCCACCGCGGACTGGGGTGTGCTGCAGCCTTCTTTCTCCCCGACGTTCGTGGGGGCCCCGCTGCGCTGCGCAGCCTCGGGACGCGCGCTCTACCTGACCGGCCTCGATACCGTGCCCGGGTTGTTGCCTCGGCAAGCATTCGCGGTTTCCACCATCCTGGCCGACGGCACGCTGTCGACCTGGTCGCCGCTCCCGCCCCCTCCGGATCTGATCGGTATCGGCGAGCCGGTGGGCCTGGTGACGACGCCGCTTTCCCCGGTGACGCAATGAGGTGCGGCTCGTTTCTCGCCGCACCGATGCTGGTTGCTGCGCTTTCGTCGCACGCGTTCGCGCAGACCTCGTCGAGCGAGGCCGACGCGCTGTTCACGGAAGCGGCGGCGCTCTCGCAGCAGGGCGACTACGCGCACGCGTGCGCGAAGTACGAGCGCAGCAACACGCTCGATCCCGCCATCGGCACCGAGTTCAACCTGGCCGACTGCGTCGAGCACCTGGGTCAGCGTGCCCGCGCGTACCGGCACTTCGAACACGTCGCCGAAACCGCTCACCTGGTCGGAAAGACCGAACGCGAGACCGCCGCCCGAGCCCGCGCCGACGCGCTCCGGCGGCAGCTCGCCTGGGTCTCGGTCCTGGTCGACGAGGAAGACGTGGGGGCCGTCTTCACACTCGACGGAGCGGTCCTCCGCGTCGAACCGAAGCGCCCTCTACCGCTCGATCCGGGACCGCATCGCTTCGAGGGCACGTCGCGTGCGCGCGCCCGGAAGTGGGAGTACCGCTTCGACGCGAAGCCCGGCGCGGAGGCCAACGTGCGTGCGTTCGAAGGCACCCCGCGCGCCGCAGCGCCCGTGGCCCCTGCCGCGCCGCCTCCCTCGCGCCTGCCCCGCAGCCTCGCCCTCGTCGCTGGCTCCCTTGGTGTCGCCGCGCTGGCCGTGGGCGGCGTCGCCGGGATTCTCACGCTCACGCTGCGTAGCAACGCGAGCGACCTCTGCCCCGATCCGAACGGCTTCGGCTGCAGCACGGACGCGGGCATCGACGCATGGACGAAAACCCGCACCGCAGGCGACGTGTCCACCGTCGGCTTCGTGGCCGGCGGCATTCTCGTCGCGGGCGCCGTCGTGTTGTGGATCGGCGCACCGAAGCGCAGCACGCGCACGGCGTTCGTGCCCGGCAGGTGGCAGTTTTAGGCAGTCGCTCAGCGGCGACGTTTCGAAAACGCAAACAGGAAGAGTCCGAGGAACGGCGAGAAGAAGCCGGCCTTGTCCTTGCAGCTGCAGCCTTCGTCTT
>JAYUXI010000194.1:0-1778 GCA_043753085.1 Myxococcales bacterium
AAAGAAGGCAACGCGGCGGCGCGCGATCGCACGCTGGGATACCTGGTCGAACGCTACCCATCGAGTCGCCACGCCAAAGCCGCCACGCAGCGCCTCGGCGGGAAGTGAGGCTCAGAGCGCCGGAATGCACCGACCGAGCGATCGATCCAGCAAGCCGGAGAACTCGATGTATCCGAGCTCCTGACCGGCAGGACACGCGGCGCGGGACCGCTCGAACTTGCCGCAGACGGCGGCCGCCGTCTGCTGCCCTTCGGCGTCGTACTGGGGGAAGCACAGGCCGTAGGCGCCTTCCTCTCCGCAGAAATTGCCGAACGCGTCGCAGTCTTCGTCGAAGCCGGTGGCCGCTTCGACGGTCTGCGGCTCGCAGTATCCGAACGTGCTGCAAACCGTGGCCGTCGGGCAGTCGTTGTTGACGGACAGCAAGTCGCAGCGCTTGCGGCAGACGCGGTTGGTGTCGAGGCTGCACGCGTACTCGATGCCGCAGTTGGTGCTGCCGTCGCTCTGCTGCGTGCAGGGTGCATCGTTGGTGGCGTTGCCGTAGCCGCGGCAGGTGCCATCGGTGCCGGCGGCGTTCTCGGCGACGCAGGTCTTGCTCGCGCCACAGGTGTCGACGCCGAGCGGATCGCAGCCGTCGGGGCGGCGCGTGTCGAAAGGTGCATTCTCCACCCAGTAGCAGCGGCCGTTCGCCACCAGATTGGCCTGGTTGTAGGGCACGTTGCGCGCTTCTTGGGTGGCTTCGCGGAGCTCGACGTACTCGAGCATCCCGGTCGACTGGTCGGTGGTGGTCTGTTCGTCGATCCGGATGCGCCCGGCGACGGCGGCGAAGAACGCGTTCCTGGAGCCATCGAGATACACGCACTGGGCGCCGTGCTCGTAGCAGTTGGTGTCGGTGCCGGGCGGCGTGAGCGGGTACGTGCCCATGCCGGTGCTCGCGTCGACGCGGACGTTCAGCAGAACCGGGAGCACCCCGCCGCTGGGCGTCACCACGACGCCGCGGAACGTCGGCTGCGCGCCGTACTGGGTCTCGGTCAGCCCAGGGCCGTTGGCGAGGGCGCCCACCGCAAGCACCGCGCACTCGGCGGGACGGACCGGAATGGTCGAAGAGTCGGGCTGCTCGCCCGACGAGCTGCCGCCGCTGCTGCTCCCGCCGGACGAGGACGACGAGGAGGACGACGACGAGGAGGACGACGACGACGACGTGCTGCCCGTGCTGCCGCCGCTCGACGTGCTGCCGCCGGCGTCGTCGTCACCCGGCGCGACCGAATTTCCGCAGGCAATGGCCAGGCCGAGGGCGATCACACCGAACACGAAAAAGCATCCACGTACCTGCATACTGCACCTGTTCGGAAAGAGATCCCAGTAACGCTACAGACGCGCGTCACGCGCTTCAAGCGTCGCTTCTGCAGCCCACGATGTGCTGGACTGTATGTGTGCTCGTTTTCGTCACCGACCCAGAGCGCCCGCGGAAACGCACGCTGGCCATCGCGCGAGCGCTCGCGGGGCGGCCCGCGCTCGTGTTGTTTCGCGACAAGCGCGCCAAGCCGGACTTGCTGCTGCTGGCCGAGCTCGTGGCCCGTGCGCCGGTCGTGGTCAATGCGGGCAAGGCGTCGCCCGAGCTGGCGCGCACGTTCGGCGCGCGCGGCTGGCATGCGCCGGAGGCGGTCTGGCGGGTGGATCCAGATGCGGCAGGCGCCCTCAGCTTGGCCGACCACGACGGCGCCGGCGTCGCGTTCGCTGCCGCGCATCGGGTGCCGCTCGTACTGGTGAGCCCGATCTGG
>JAYUXI010000195.1:0-1777 GCA_043753085.1 Myxococcales bacterium
AGCTTCACGGCAGGAGCCTCGAGGTGCGTCCGCGCGGCATGGCTTCGGGGGCTTCAGGGGCGTTCATCGCGTTTCCAAGCTTACCAGTCGGCCGACCGGCGAGAAGTGTTTCGCCGGTCGGCACGAAGAAACTTATCGCAATCTTTTCCAGTACTTGGCAGTGACGCAGGAAGTGCCACCAGGGGCCAAACGGCTCGAACGTGCGTCAGATGGCACGCGGCTCGCGGACTGCCCCTCCCCGTGCTACCGGCCGGTGCCGATGTGCGTGTGGTCGCGGTGCGAGCCTCACTCAGGCAAAGACTCGCTCGGCGTCGCGGTCGAAGCGAGCCGACTTCGGGTCGACCAGGTAACGGAACTTCGCGCCCCACACGTCGCCGGGGACGGGCTCGTCTTGGATGCTGAGGCCCACGACCATGGCCTTGCTGAAGCCGCGCGGCAGAAAGCGCCCGAGCAGCTCGCCGACGACGGCGCCGACGCTGGGCTCGTGGCCGACGAGCAGTACCCGCTTGCGGCGCTGCGCTCGCAAGTCGGACAAGACGGCGAGTAGGTTGCCACCTGGCGAAATCCCGCGTTCGATGACGAGGACCCCACCGCGCATCTCGACCTCGCAGCCGGTGGCAATGATCTCGGCCGTCTGCACCGAACGCACCAGCGGGCTGCTGACGATGCAGAGCGGTCCCTCGGCCTCCGCCGCAAGCATGCCGGCAGCCACGCGCACGCGAGTTCGGCCCTCGGGAGTAAGCGCGCGGTCGGAATCGTGCTGGGCCGGCGAGCCGTCTTCAGCGGGACCATGGCGCATGATCGCGAGCTTCACGGCAGCGCCTGGCGGGAGAGAAACATCTGCGCTTGGTTGTGCCAAAGGTCGGGCCACACCGCAACGCGGAAGGCGCTATGAATAGACGATGATGGTTTCGCGCGCCTCCCGTCACGGCGGGTTCGTCGTCGGCATGACCACGCTACTGCTTGCCACCGCGCCCGCGTGCGGGGGCGACGAGAAGAAAGGCACCGAAGAGGGCGGCGCTTGTTCGAAGGGTGGTCGCACTGGCGACGCGCAGGAAACCGTCATGGTCGGCGCGGCGACGCGCAGCTACTTCGTGCACGTGCCCGCGGCGGCAGCCAGCAAGAGTGTGGCGCTCGTGCTCGCGTTCCACGGCGACGGCGGCAACGGTACGTCCTTCCGCGACGGGTTCGAGATCGAAGCGCAGACCAAGGACGACGCCATCGTCGTGTATCCTGACGCGCAAGGCAGCGGCAAGTCGTTCGACGATCTGACCCAGGGCGAAGCGAACCAGGATGTCGCGCTGTACGATGCCATCGTTGCGAAGTTCCAGGAGTCGCACTGCATCACCCGTACGTTCGCCTTTGGGCACAGCCGCGGCGCCTACTTCACCAATCACCTGGCTTGCTACCGTGGCTCGAAGCTCGCGGCGATCGCCGCGCACTCCGGCGGCGGACCGCACGCAGCTCCGTACAAGGACGCGAAGCTGAGCTGCCCCGACCTGCCCACGGCATCGATGGTGATCCATGGCCTCGCCGACGGCGAGGTGGCGCCGTCGGAGGGACAGAAGTCGCTCGCCCAGTGGTCGCGCACGCTCTCGTGCGCCGCCACCACGAACGACATCGAGCCCTCTCCGTGCGTCGCTTACGAGGGCTGCACCAAGCCGCTCAAGAGCTGTTGGATTCCGGGGCTCGGGCACGGCCTGTGGGACAAGGCGGCAGAGACCACGTGGAGCTTCTTCAAGGCGCAGTAGCCGCTCCCGAAGCAGATCGCATCGGC
>JAYUXI010000196.1:0-4586 GCA_043753085.1 Myxococcales bacterium
CTCAGCTTCAACTACGTAATGTCTACACAATTGCAGAATGCAATCGACTCGCTGAGGGCCCATTTCCTCGAGTGTTTTCAAATGACAACGTGCAGCCAATTACGTAATGGCACCAAGTGCACCCAGCGTGCCGACACAATCGCCAGCGAGGAAACCCATGAGCCCCGGTAGAGCCTGGAACGAAGAGAGCCTCTCCGAAGATCCCGCGATCGCTCACCTCGAGCGGCTCGGCTGGACCTACGTGGCCCCCGAGGTGCTCGACACCGAGCGCGAGTCGCTCAAGCAGGTGGTGCTTCTCCCCCGCCTCGCCGCGGCCATCCGCAAGCTGAACCCGTGGCTCTCGGACGACAACGTGCACAGGGCCGTGCGCGCGATCACCGGAGTGCAGGCCACGAGCCTGATCGAAGCCAGCCAGAAGCTGCACACCACGCTCACCTATGGCATCTCGCTCGAGCAAGATCTCGGCGACGGCAAGAAGAGCCACAACGTTCGCTACTTCGACTTCGACGACGCGGCTGCCAACAAGTGGATCGTCACCCGTCAGTTCAAGGTGCACGGCACCAAGAAGAACATCCGCACCGACGTGATGCTGTTCGTGAACGGCCTCCCGATGGGCATCATCGAGTGCAAGAGCCCCACGCTCGGCGAGAACTGGAAGCTCGAAGCCGTCGACCAGTTCTCTCGCTACCAGGAGATGGAAGATCGCTACCGCGAGCTCGGTACGCCCAAGCTGTTCGAGACCATTCAGGTGCTCATCGCCACCTGCGGACAGGCCGCCAGCTACGGCACCGTGCTCACGCCATATCGCTTTTTCGTCGAGTGGAAGACGCCGCACCCGCGCACGCTCGCCGACCTGGAGGAGCAGCTGGGGCGAAAGCCCAACGCGCAGGAGGTGCTGTTCGAGGGCATGCTCGCGCCGGCCACGTTCCTGGATCTGGTGCGCAACTTCGTGGTGTTCGAGCGCGACGGCCGAAGCGGGCGCACCGTGCGCAAGCTTTGCCGCTACCAGCAGTTCGCCGCGGTGAACAAGGCCATCACCCGCGCACGCACTGCCAAGAGGCCGACCGAGCGCGGCGGCGTGGTGTGGCACACCCAGGGCTCCGGCAAGAGCCTCACCATGCTGTGGCTCGCGCTCAAGCTGCGGCGAGACGCCGTGCACGAGAACCCCACGCTCGTCATCGTCACCGACCGCAAGGATCTCGACCGGCAGATCGCCAAGACCTTCGTGGCGTGCGGCTTTCCGAATCCCGACCAAGCCGAGAGCGTGCGCCATCTGCGCGAGCTGCTCGCAGGCCCGCCCGGTAAGACCATCCTCACCACCGTGCAGAAGTTCCAGGAGGTGCACGAGCGCGGCGAAGGCGGCGTGCGCCGGCACCGTGAGGAGTTCCCACTGCTGTCGGTGGCCGAGAACCTGTTCGTGCTGGCCGATGAAGCGCACCGCACCCAGTACGGAGGGCTCGCCGCCAACCTGCGCAAGGCGCTGCCCAACGCGTGCTTCTTCGGCTTCTCAGGCACTCCGATCGACAAGAAGGATCGCTCGACGCTGCAGACCTTCGGGCCGTACATCGACACGTACACCATCGAGCAGGCCGTGAAAGACGGCGCCACGGTGCCGATCTTTTACGAGGGCCGCCTCGCCGAGCTGCGCATCATCGGCAACACGCTGGACGCCATCTTCGATCGCGTGTTCGCCGACCGCACCGAAGAAGAGCGCGAGGCCATCAAGAAGAAGTACGGCCGCGAGACCTCGGTGGCCGGCGCGCCCAAGCGCGTCGAGGCCATCTGCCTCGACCTCATCGATCACTTCACGAAGTTCATCCAGCCCGATGGATTCAAGGCGCAGGTGGTGGCCGTGAACCGCGAGACTGCGGCGCTCTACAAGGAGACGCTCGACAAGCTCCACGGCCCGCAGTCGGCCGTGATCATCTCGGGCTCCAACAAGGACGACGAGAGCCTGGTGCGTCACCACACGTCGGAGGAAGAGCGCAAGGAGCTCATCGAACGGTTTTGCAAACCGTCGGATCCCTTGTCGATCCTGATCGTGTGCGACATGCTGCTCACCGGCTTCGACGCGCCGGTGGAGCAGGTGATGTACCTCGACGCGCCGCTGCGCGAGCACACGCTGCTACAGGCCATCGCCCGCGTGAACCGCGTGCACGACGACAAGAAGACGTTCGGTCTCATCGTCGACTACTGGGGCGTGTCCGAGGCGCTGCAGGAGGCGCTGGCGATCTTCTCGCCGAGCGACATCAAGGGCGTGATGGCACCGAAGCTCGACGAGCTACCGCGGCTCCAGGCGCGGCATGCAGCGAGCTTACGGTTCTTCCTCCGCGTGAAAGACAAAGACGACCTCGAGTCGTGCGTGACCGTGCTCGAACCCGAAGACGTACGCGCGGAGTTCGACGAGGCGTTCCGGCGGTTCGCCGAGTCGCTCAACATGATCCTGCCCGATCCGGTGGCGCTGCCTTACGTGGGCGACATGAAGTGGCTCGGAAAGATCCGCGCCACGGCCGGCGCAAAGTATCGCGACGACAAGCTCGACATCTCCGACTGCGGAGCGAAGGTGCGCGAGCTGATCGAAGAAGCGGTGATCGCCGAGGGAATCCAGATTCTGGTGAAGCAGGTGTCGCTGTTCACGCCGGAGTTCGAGGAGAAGCTGGCGGCGCTGCGCAGCGTAGAAGCACGCGCGAGCGAGATGGAGCACGCCCTCAAGCACGAGATCCACGTGAAGCTCGAAGAGGATCCGGCATTTTACTCGTCGCTCCGCGAGCGGCTCGAGAAGCTCATCGAAGATCGGAAGGCGAAGCGCATCGACGCGGCGGAGCAGCTGAAGCTTTTCGAGACGTTTCGAAGCGAGCTGCGCGGGCACAACGAAGTAGCCGAGAGCCACGGCATGAGCGAGACGAGCTTCGCCATCTACGGCCTGGTGGCAGAACCCTTGACGCTCAAGGTTGCAGAGTCTCCGAGCCCGGCGTATGGCGCGAAGCTCGACGAGGCAAAGAAGGAGCTCGCGGAGATCCTCGAAGACACGCTGGCCCCCCAGGTGGGCATCGTCGATTGGAAAACGAAGGACGACGTGCTTCGTGAGATGCGCCGCCTCATCAAGCGGCAGCTCAAGGCATCGCACGTCCCCGAAGAGAAGCGCGAGACGATGGCCGAGAGCATCGTCGACCTCATGAAGCGCAGGCGAGGCCGATGACCACGGAGCGCTCCGCGGTGCGCTGGGGCAACACCGAGATCCCCTACGTGATCCGCCGGAGCGACCGCCGCGGCACGGTGGCGATCGCCGTCGAAGCTTCCGGCACCGTCGTGCTCACGGCGCCGCCCGCGGCTTCGGTCACTCGCCTCGATGGCGTGGTGCGTGCGAAGGCGAAGTGGATCGTAGACCGCGTGCGGCGTCGCTCGGATCTGCCGCCGCCACGACCGCGAGAGTTCGTTTCGGGAGAGACGTTCTCGTACTTGGGCCGGCAGTACCGGCTGCGCGTTCTGCCGGGCCACGCGGTGCGCCCAATCGCGCTGCGAGGTGGTCACCTCGAGCTACCAATGCCGGAGGACCTGCACGATGAAACGCGTGCAGCCTATGCGCGCGCCGCTCTCATCGATTGGTACAAGCGCCGGGCACGTGAGCAAATGCCGGCGTGGCTCGCGCCATGGGTCGAGGCCATGCGCGTAGAGACGCCGAAGCTGTTGGTCACCGACCAGGAGAAACGCTGGGGCAGCTGCTCACGGGGCACTCTACGCATCAACTGGCGCATCGTGCAGGCGCCGCGAAACCTGGTCGACTACGTCGTTGCGCACGAGGTCGCGCACCTCGCCCACCCACACCACGGCGTGTCTTTTTGGAAAGCCCTGGGCAGCGTGATGCCGGACTACGATTCGCGGAGAGCACGGCTACGCGCGCTCGGGTCCGAGCTGGCTTGGTAGAAGCCGCTCGCCTGGCGGCTCGCTCTAAAGTTCTTGACACTCGTTCAGTCCGATACATGACGTAAGGGGGCACCTTGTGGCGACGGATTCGGGCTGGATGATGACCGCCGATCTTCACGACGGGCCAGCAGAACCCGTCGCACCGACGGAGGAGGAATTATCATGGCAAAAGCGAAGTCGAGTGGATCATCCGGGAAGCACGGAAAAGACGTGACCGTCGGGCCGCATGCGGCCAGCGGCGGGTGGTCGGTCGAGCGACAAGGCAACGAGCGCGCAAGCAACGTAACAGACACCAAGAAAGAGGCTGTGGCCATCGGCCGCGCCTACGCCAAGGAGGAGAAGTCCGAGCTCGTCATCAAAGGGCAAGACGGTAAGATTCAATCGAAAGATAGTCACGGCCACGATCCCAAGTCGTCGAAGGGCTAGAGCCCGTCCTCCACGGAGGCGGCCTACGCGCTGGCGCCGTGACAACGTCCCAGGAAGTAGCCTTCCGTCGGCTTTGATGCGGCGATCAAAAAGCCGCCGGTGCCCGCGGCTGGATCTGGACACCAGCTCGCCGGGCTGCGGCTTGATCAGATGCACCATCGACTCGATGAGCGCACGCGGCGTGAAGTACTGCCCTGCCCCGCTCTTGGTCTCTTCCGCGTTCTTCTCGAGCAGGC
>JAYUXI010000197.1:0-4583 GCA_043753085.1 Myxococcales bacterium
GACGCGAACGACGCGAACGACGCGAACGACGCGAACGACGCGAACGACGCGAACCCGAGACTCAGCGCGAACACGACGTGCACTGCGGCGGATCGCTGCTGACGACCACGTCGCCAGCCACGGGCCCCGGAAGACCGCCGGTCTCGGTGCGCGAGATGTTCGGATCGATCTTGGTGACCGCTTGCTCGCTGTTGGTGAACGCGGCTTCTTCGCCGATACACAGATTGGCTTCGGCACTGATCTGTGCGGACCGCTGCGAGAGCACCGCCAGGACCGTGTTTTCGTGCGCGGATGCCTCCGTGTCGTTCTTGCTGGCAGCCGCTTCGAGTGCCCCGCGTCGCTCTTCCGCGGAGCGGACCGCGACGTCCGACTGCGACAGCTTGTCGTCCAGGCACAGGACCTTCACCACGTCTTTTTCGCGTCGGGCTTGTTCGAGCTGGCGGCGAATCGCGGTGGCCGCGTTTTTCATCCGGCCGAGCGTGGCGTTGCCGGCCGTGAGCTGCTCTTTCGGCGTGAGCGGCACCGAGGCGGCGGCGGCCGGAGCCGGAGCGGCAGCCGGAGCGGTCGAAGCTTGCTGCGCGAGCGCGAAGACTGGCGCTCCCGCGATGACCAGCCCGAGGCACGCACGCGTGATCAGCTTTGCAGACGATATCATCACGGCAACAGCTTACGAGCGCCGCCCCCGTGAGTCAACGAGCCACCTCCGCGCCGCTACTTTTGCTGAACGAACGTGACGGGAACCGACAGCGTGGACCCGCCGCCCCCCGGAGCATCGAACTGAGCGTTGCGGATCGCGCGGGCGATGCACTGCACCACGCCGTCCGAGAGACCACTGTTGCTGGCCGGGCTGACCGAAGCGACCTCGCCGTTGGGGCCGATCTTGGTCGACATGACGACCTTGCCGGACATCGACGGATCGCTGGCGAGGCCTTGCTGGTAACAGGCCTTGAAGCGACCACGTAGGCCGGCAATCACGCGGTCGGCGTTGTTGACCGGTACGGTGGCCGAGGTGCCGCCGAGCTGCGCGTCGCCCTTGGGGCCCGCCACGTCGCGGCCACCGCCGGCATTGCCTGCGCCGGCGCTGCCTCCGGTGCCGCCACCGACGCCGGCGAGGCCGCCCTTGCCGCCCGTACCGGCCTGCAAGGCGCCGCCGCCGCCGCCCATTTTCAGGTCGCCCGAACCCGGCGCGACGCCGGCGCTGGACGCCGCCGCGTTGCCCATGTCGACCACGGGGACATCTCCGCGATTGGTTGCACCCTGCACGGAGCTACCACCGCCGAACGCGGCGAGAAGCTGTAGCTCGATGTTGGAGGCCTGCTGCGCCAACGCTGCTGCCTTCGTGTCGCTGACGGCGCCGGTGCCCTTGCTGCCACCACCGGCCGTGGCCGGCTTGGCCGAAGCCTTGGTGTCGGCTTTCGCGTCACTAGGCACGTCGGTCGCAACCTCCTCCTGCTTCTCCTCGACCACGGGAGCCGGAATGTTCTTCACCATTTCCAGCAGGCCGGCCACGGTGTCGGCCGGGATGGGCTCATCCATCCAGTCCGAGTACAGGGCGCCGATCAGGCCGAAGTGGATGAGAAAGCTCATCGCGGCCAGGATGGTGAGCGTCCAGTCGATCGTGCTGGAGAAGCCACCGCGCACCGCCAGCGGCAGCTGCGGCTTCGGCTGGATCGGCGGCGGCGCCACGAACTGGAACAAGAACGTGAGCGGGCCGAGGACGATCCGGCCTCGCGCTTCGTCGGTGAGACGAACCTGCGAGACGTTGCCGGCGGTGCGTTTGGCCTGGCCGCGTACCGAAACGAGGTCGGTGATTCCCGAGGGCAGCGCAAGGCGGCCGGTCATCGCCTCGGTGAAGTTGAGCACGTATTCGTTGCCGACCAGCTCGAAGAGCTTGAAGCTCTGGCCCACGGCGGCATTGGCCACGGTGAACGTGGCAGATTCGCTGGTGCCGATGGTGACGGTGGTGCGCTGCTTGATGACGCGCTCTTCGAGCACACGGCCCTGGTTGACCAGGCACAGACGCAGCACCTTCGGGCCGCTCTGCACGCGAATGGCCTGCATGGCCATGGTCATCTGGCCGGGACGCGGATTCGAGCCGGTTGTCGGGTTGCCTTGCTGCGTCATCTTCGGCTTTCTGAGTCGGTACCTCTGGTAGCGCAAACCAGGGGAGGACGACCTCGTATAGGCTACCTAGGCTTGGACTTCCGAGCGACCAAAAAGTTCTGACTCCGTTCCGGCGGGCGTCCGGGCACGGTCCAGGAACGCGTCGACGCGAGCGGTTTCTCCACGCCGTGCGCGCTCGGCGACGCGGCCAATCGCGATGCAGAGCGACGTGCCGGCGAGCGCGGCAGCGACGATCTGCAGCGCGCCCAGGACCAGCGGCTCGCCCGCCGACTCGACCGAAACGTTGTCGCCCAGATCGGCCAGAATGCTGCGGAGCTGCGCGGCTGCCAGCAAAAAGCCGCACGACGACGAGATGCGGGCTGCCATGCGCGGCACTTTGCTCCATCGCGACAGCGCAAAGTGCGCTTCGAAGACCACCTGGTCCACGACCAGCTCGCGGTCGAGACCGGTCTGCTTCGCTTCGCGAAGTGCTTCGATGAGCTCGGCTTCGATCGACGGCATGGGCGCGGCGGCCACCTGGGCGAGAACAGCGCCGTCGAGCTCGTAGTACGAGACGGCGTAGACTTTGCGCAAGCGCTCGGCCGAGACCGCCACGCATCCCAGGGCAGCGGCCACCGCGAGCCCGAACGGGATCAAAACGGATCGCGCTTGGTCGCCGCTTCGATGCGCTCGAGGAACGGCTGCTTCAATTCGGCGAGGGCCAGTTTCGGCTGGATCTTACTGACGTCGACCGCGGCGACCGGCTTCGGTACGCGACCGACGATGGTGATCTCGCCGATGGTGATCGGACCGCCGCTCTTGCGTTGCGCCGAAGCCGACCCCGCGGCAAGCATGCTGGTGGCGACTGCGGCAACGAGAAAAAACGGTGAGATGCGAGACATGAGGATCCTCATTTTTTCTTCGGGGCGGCGGAGCCGGACGCCGCCGGTGCGGGGGCAGAGGCAGCGGGCGCGGGCGCGGCGACCGGCGCCTTGAGCTCGGCCTGCTTGGCTTTGGCGCGGGCGATCAACTCGTCGACGTCGTCCTTCTCGCCCTTGCCCGACTTCGGCTGCCCAGCCTTGTACTTCTCGAACTCGTCGATGGCGGTCTGCACTTGCTTGTCCGGCACGAGACCGGGGTACTTCGGAGTGAACAGGTACAAGAGCCCGAGGTCGTAGTGAGCGAGCGTGAGCGACGAGTCGAGCGTGAGAGCGACGTCGATCTCGCGCTTGGCGTCTTCTGGACGCTGCAGCAAGCGATAGCAATCGCCGAGATTCAGGTGCGCGTAGGCATTCTTCGGCCCGAACCGCGTGGCGCTCTCGAGGTGCGGCTGCGCCTCTTGCGCGTTGCCAGCCTCTAGCTTCATCGACCCGATCTGGACCTGCGCTTCGACCAGATCGGGACGGCGCTTGGCGGCCGCGTCGAACGCGGCGAAGGCGACCGGCCGGCGGCCCATCTCGCGCTCGAGCAGACCGCGCAGCAGGTTGGCCTCGGCGTTGTTCTTGTCGCGCGGCGGCGTGGCGTCTCCGAAGCCGTCGAGCACCGCCGACAGCGCGTAGCGGGCAAGCTCGATCTTGCCGGCGCGATAGTGGTCGCGCGCCACGGTGACCATCGCCTCTTTGAAATCGGGATTCATGCGCAGCGCGTCCTGCGCGAGCTTCTGCGCCGAGGTGTGATCGCCCTGCAGCGATTTGATCTCGGCGAGGGCCGCGGTGAGACGAGGCGCCTGGGGACTTTTCGCAATCTGGCCGTTCAAAAACGTCTCGGCTTCGCCGATGCGGTTCTGGTTGTTCGCCATCATCATGGCGTGCGCGTAGACGGCACGATCGCTCTTCGGGTTGGCGGTGTAAGACTGGCGAAAGGCGGCTTCGGCGCCGGACGGGTCGCCCATTCGGTCGAGTACGATACCAAGCGCGTAGCCGGGTGCGCCGGACTTGGGAGCATTGCCCTGGGCCGACTGGAACTTGTCGCGGGCGGTTTTGAGCTCGCCGCTGGACCAGGCCGCGAAGCCCTTCTCGTAATCCGAACGCGCGCTGCCGGTGAGATCGGTATTCTCGTCGGGCGTGCCGAAGGCCGACTCGATGCCACTGGTGGCGCTGCTGCCCTGCCCCGCGGCCGCGCCGGTGCCGCTGCCGCTGCCCGACGGACCGGCAGCTCCGGGCGCGCCCGGAGCCGCAGCGGGCTTGCCGCCGCAGGCCGTGAGCGAAGCGCCGACAGACGACGCGGCGAGCGCGAAACAGAGGGCCCAGATGGAGTTCTTCATGGCGTGATCGGAAGCACGGTGGCGTTGCCGGAGGCCTTCGGCACGGCAGTGAGGCCCGGGCGACTCTGCAGGTACTGACCGTCTTTGTAGTCCAGCTTGCGCGCGGCTTCGGTGGGGTCCTGCGTGGAGGTGACGTAGCCGCGCAGCTTGGCGTCGCCGATGATGTCGGTGAAGTACGCCAGGCGGCCGATGGCCTTCTGCACGTACGACGAGCGCA
>JAYUXI010000198.1:0-1774 GCA_043753085.1 Myxococcales bacterium
GACGTGGCGGCGATGACACCGGCCATGCCGCGGGCCACTCGCCAAACACGCGCCTCTTCCGGTACGGGCTCGGGCCACATGCACACCACCGAGCCGAACATGAGGATGAGGCACCCGAACCAGATCAAGCTGACCAGCATGTTCACGTGCAGCTGAAAGCTGGCCATCTTGGTCTGCGGGTTGATGTTGCCCACCACGACGTAAAGGTCGTCGCGGAAGGCGTGGAGCATCGACACCTCGGTCGTGGGGGATTCTGGTGTTTTCTTGTAGATGAACTTGGCTGGCGTGACGAGGCCGAGGTCCTTGCCCTTCTGCGAGACGCGCACGTCGCCGTAGACCGCGCGCTTTTCGTCGTCGACCTCCATGCGCGGGCCCACATAGGTGAGCTGGTAGTCTTCGATGGTGACGCTCTGGCCGGGCGAGAGCGAGGTTTCGGTGGTCTTGTTCCAGGACTGGCCGGTGAAGCCCAGCACCATGGTGATGAGCCCGAGATGCACGACGTAGCCGCCGTACCGGCGGCGTGAAGCCGGAGGAAGCGTGAAGAGCATGTGCACCACACCCGGCAAGAGGCCTGCGTAGTACATCCACGTGGGCGTGGCCGTGGCGGCGCCGGTGCGCGAGCGCGCCCGCACCAGCATCACGAACTCCTGCACGATCACGGTGACGTTGAAGACGACCACGGCGACGCCGAGCAAGGGACAGGCGGCGTTGAATCCGCGGAGGGCACTACCGAGCGCACCCTCGTAGATGGAGTCACCCCAGACGATGGCAGGGAAACCAAGCGCCTTGCCAAGTAGCAAGTGCAAGCCCATGCCGGCGACGGTGGCGACGACGGGCGCGAAGAACGCGCGCCGCAGCGCCGCTTCGCTGGTTTTGCGCCAGCCGAACAACGTGCCGACGCCCATGAGCACGAAGATCATCAGACCGAGCGGCTGCACCCAGGCGTTGTAGTAAGGCGGGCCGACGGTGACTTTCTCGTTCCAGAGCGCCTCGGAGATCATCGGGAAGGTGGTGGCCACCAGCACGAAAGCCAGAAAGCCGAGCAGCGCCCAGTTGTTCAGCATGAAGGTGAACTCGCGCGAGAGCACCGATTCGATCTGCGTGTGCTGCGTGTTGCGTTTGCGGCCGCCGCGGGTGGCGCGGCGGTAGATGAGCTCGGTGGCGGCGAAGACGGTGGCGCCCAGGCCAACCGAGAAGCCGAGCACGCGCACCACCAGCGGAAACGAGCCGCGCCCGAGCAGCAGCCACAGCAGCGGGCCGAACAGCGCCATGGTGAACCAGCCGGCGCCGAGTGCGGCGAGGCGCAAGGTGCGCGTCGGAACGAAGCCGCGTAGCTCCGGCCAGCGGTACAGAATCAGCGAGAACACCACGACGAACAGCGCCACCAGGTACCAGGCGAAGTACGTGCCGATGCCGGACTGCGCGAACGAGTGCACGCTGGCGATGGCGCCCGATCGCGTGAGGAACGTGCCGAAGATGGTCATCAGGAACGTGAAGCAAATGAGCGCCACGTTCCAGACTTTGAAGAGCCCCCGGCGTTCCTGGATCATGACCGAGTGCAGGTAAGCGCTCATCACGATGAACGGCATGAAGGCGGCGTTTTCGACTGGATCCCACGCCCAGTAGCCGCCCCAGCCGAGCTCTTCGTACGCCCAGAGCATGCCGAGGGTGTTGCCGATGGCGAGAAAGAGCCACGAAAACAGCGCCCATTTGCGCGCCGCACGGATCCATTCGGTGTCGAGACGGCCGGTGACCAGCGCCGCGACGGCGAACG
>JAYUXI010000199.1:0-25678 GCA_043753085.1 Myxococcales bacterium
CGTCGGTGCCAGACGAGCCAGACGAGCCGGACGAGCCAGGCTCGCGCCCCCGGCTACTCGAAGCAGCCTACTTTCGGGCCCTCGACGTGGCACGAGGTGGTCATCTTGCACTTTGTATCGACGGCGTACTTGCCTTCGCGGCACACCAGGATCGAGCGGAAGTCGGTGCTGCACGCGAAGTTGTCGGCCAGATCGCACGGCTCGCCGACGGCGGCCAGCGAGTTGTCGCAGACGACGCGCCGGCCCGTGGACTTGCAGGCTTCGGGCCCGCGGCAGTGCTCGGCCAGAGCGAAGTGCCCGGCCGTACACGTCATGCGCGCTTTCTTGTCCGCCGAGCAAGCCTGGCTGCCGGGATGCGTGCACTTGTCCGTTTCCTTGGCGATGCTCGAGTCGCACGAGGCGCCCATGACGCCGCGGGTGCAGCCTTGCGGTCCGCCGCAGCTCTCGCTCTGCACCCACTCGTTGCCCTTGCATTCGAGGCTCTGGCGCTTGTCTTCGGTGCACGTGACGGCGCTCTCCAGGTGGCACGCGTCGGCCGCGCGCGCCACGCTCTGATCGCATTCGGCCACGGCCCCTTCGCCGCTGCAGCCCTTGCTGCCGCGGCATGCCATGGGGGTCCATTTGCCTTCGAGGCACAGCAGCGCGGAGCTCTTTCCCGCGCAGACTTCCTTGCCCTCCGGGTTGCACGCGCGACCGGCCTTCGGCTTGCAACCTGCGGTCGCCGCGCCGAGCGCGAACAAGCAGGTGACCGCCCATGAGAAGACGGGCCGAGCAGTGGGCCAACGGAGCAACGCCATGAAGTCGTGCGATGCTACTTGCGGCGGGGGTCGTCGAGCAAGGATGCGCGCACCACCTTTTTCCCGCTCTTGGCCTGGATCTGCAGCAAGGCTTCACCGAGCCGTTCGCGCTTGCTCTGCTGCGGATCTCGAAACAGCGTCGGCCGGGCATCGTTTTCTTCGAGCGCGGAGGCCGATACGCCAACCAGACGGAAGCGCATGGCCGCGTCGCCGGCACGCTCGCGGTGGCAAACGAGCAGTCGCTTCAAGGGCTCGGCGATCGAGTCGAGGTCGGAGACCGAATGTCCAAGCGTGGTACGCAGCGTATGCGTGCGGAAGTCGGGCTCGCGGAGCTTGAGCGTGAGCGTTCGGCAACACAGGCCGGCCCGTTGCATGCGCGTGGCCACGCGCGCGGCTTGCTCGAGCACCGCGCGCCAGGTGGCGTCGATGCCGATGCGATCGTCCTCGAAGGTGCGTTCGCCCCCCACCGACTTGGCGGCACGTTCGGGGACGACTGCGCGCGGATCTTCGCCACGCGACAACTTCTGCAGGTCGAGGGCGTGATCACCGAGGCTGCGCCGCAGCCAGGTCTCGTTGGCGCGCTGCAGATCGCCAAAGGTGCGGAGTCCGAGGCCCTCGAACCGGGGCAGCGACTTCTGTCCGAGCCCCCACATGCGCGAGAGCGGCAAGCGCGCGAGAAACGCGGCGACGTCGGCCTCGGCTTCCGGAGCCACGAACATGCCATTCGGCTTGTTCATGTCCGACGCGAGCTTGGCGACGAACTTGGTGGTGGCGACGCCAGCGGACGCAGTGAGCCGTGTTTCGTCGAAGATGCGCGCGCGAACGTGCTCGGCGATGGTGGGCCCGTCGCCGAACAGCGCGCGGCTCCCGGTCACGTCCAGGAAGGCTTCGTCGAGCGAGAGGCCTTCGACCAGCGGCGTGACCTCGCGGAAGATGGCGAAGATCTGGCTGCTCACCTCGGCGTAGTGGTCCATGCGACCCGGCACGATGATCAACTGCGGGCAAAGCGCGAGGGCGCGGGTCATCGGCATGGCCGAATGCACGCCGAACTTGCGCGCCGCGTACGAGGCGGCCGCCACCACGCCGCGGCGGGAATGCCCACCGACCACGATGGGCGAATCGCGCAGCTCCGGGCGGTCGCGAATTTCTACCGACGCGTAGAATGCGTCCATGTCGACGTGGAGGATGGCGCGCATGACGAGCGGGTTCGGCGTTATCGTGAGCCACGAGCATGGGCGTGACAAGGCTGCAGACGCCGAAGGTGGGGATGGGGTGCTTCACGCTCGTGCTGCGCGCGCTGCCGGTGGTGTGCATCGTGGTGCTCGCCTCTGCCATGTGGCAGCGGGTGGCGCAGTGGCAGCGGGCCGCGCGCATCCTCGCCCGGTTCTCCGCGGCCGACAGCGCGGCGGCGGCGAGTGTCGCCGAAACGCCGGGCGAGGGTCCGTTCGAGTTTGCCACCAAGCCAGACGATACGCTGCGCTGGATCGAGTATCGGCCGACCGCCGTGCGGGCCGCGCTGCTGCTGGTGCATGGTGTACAATACAAGGGCATTCACGAACCACGGCTCGTGCGCTTCGCCAGGGCGCTCGCCAGCGAGGGCATTCTGGTAATCACGCCTGAATTGCCGGAGCTTGCCGACTACCGCATCGACGCGCGGTCCATCGATCGAATCGGCTTGGTGGCCCGGGATCTGGCACGCCGCGAGGGGCGGCCGGTCGGGATCATCGGCACCAGTTTCGCGGGCGGGCTGTCGGTGATGGCGGCCGCGCACGAAAGCTACCGGCCGAGCATTCGGTTCGTGTTCTCGCTCGGCGGCCACGAGGACGTCGACCGCGTGTCGCGCTACCTGGCCACAGGGGAGGGTGAGAGCCCCACCGCAGATCCCTCGGGCGTGCCTCCGCACGATTACGGCATGCTGGTGCTCTTGCACTCCCGCGCTCCGCGCTTCTTTCCGCCGTCGGAGGTCACCGCGGCGGAAGAGGCGATCACCGCGTGGCTCCACGAAGACCGCGACGTGGCCCGAGCCCACCTCGCCAGGGTCGGCGATCTCGCGCTGCGCGAGAAGCTGGCAGGCCTGATGGAGCGCGGCCAGCGCGGCCCCTGGGCGGCCGCGGTGCTGGCCGACCTGGACGCGCACCACGACGAATCGCGGTCGGTCAGCCCGAGCGCGGTACTCGCTCGGATCCAATGCCCGATCTACTTGCTGCACGGCAGCGGCGACTCGGTGATCCCCGCGACCGAAACCATGTACTTTGCAGCCGATGCCCCTCGCGTGGTGAAACGCGCGCTGGTCAGCCCCGCGATCGTGCACGTCGAGGTGGGCAAGGGGCCGAACCAGCTCGACGAGCTGGAGCTCGTGGATTTTTTGGCCGACGTGCTGTTCGACGTCTACGCACGTTGACCGCGCATGCGAGCCATCACAGCGGGAGTCCGGAGCTCGGCGACGGGAGCTCGGCGTGGCGCTCCCGGTGCGCCGCGCGATCTTCGCCGGGCCAGAACGCGACATGGCCGGAAAGGCCACCTGACGGCGCGACGGGCTGCGGTACACTGGGCATGCGTACCACGTACGCGTCAACCCCCGCATCGGTGGCCTGTCCCCATGAAGCACTCGACACTCTGCTCCTCGCTGGTCTGCGGTTTCGCCCTCCTCGCCGCCTGCGCCGCCGATCCCGGTCCGGCGGACGCATACGCGGGCAGCAGCGGGACGCCGCGTGCGGATGCCGCCACCGCAACGCCGCAAGACGCATCTGCCTCGTCCAGCTCGTCCAGCTCTTCAGGCTCGACGGGCTCGATGCCAGCGGTGGAGGGCGGCGCAGTCGACACTTCGTTCGTGGGCACGCACGGCGCGCTGCAGGTTGTCGGCAACGAAATTCACGACCGCAACGGCATGCCGATCCAGCTGCGCGGGATGAGCCTGTACTGCTGGAACGACAGCGGCTTGCCGCTGTACTCGGCGGACGTCGTCAAAACGCTCGCCGAGGATTGGCAGTCGACACTGGTGCGCGCCGCCGTGCCGATCGACAACGGCTACCTGAGAGATCCCGACGCCGAGATGGTGCGGCTCGACACGGTCGTCAATGCCGCAATCGCAAACGACATGTACGTCCTCATCGACTGGCACGATCACCACGCCGACCGCAACATCGAGCAAGCGCAGACGTTTTTCGGAGCGGTGGCGCAGAAGTACAAGAACGTTCCAAACGTGATCTTCGAGATCTGGAACGAGCCGGTTGGAGACGAAGTCAGCTGGGCGCAGGTAAAGGCCTATTCGGAACGCACCTTGGGCACCATCCGTGGGGCTGGCGCCACCAACCTGGTGGTGGTGGGAACGCCCAACTGGTCGACGGACGCCGAGGTAGCTGCAGACGATCGTCTCGACGATCCGAATGTAGCTTACACGTTGCATTTC
The DNA here is from genome assembly GCA_043753085.1 of Myxococcales bacterium. GTDB lineage: Bacteria > Myxococcota_A > Polyangia > Polyangiales > Polyangiaceae > JAYUXI01. The sequence goes on from JAYUXI010000199.1 coordinate 4,207, forward strand.
TATGCGGCGACGCACAAGGCGACGACTCGGGACGAAGCCCAAGCGGCCCTCGACAAGGGCGTGGCCTTGTTTGCCACGGAATGGGGCACCTGCCAGGCGAGCGGCAACGGCTTCGTCGACGTGGAATCGACCGAGACCTGGCTCGCCTTTCTGGCCGAGCACCACATCAGCTGGGCGAACTGGTCGCTGAGCGACGCCGACGAGAGCTGCGCAGCCCTCGTTCCCGACGCGCCCATCGTCGGTCCCTGGACCGACGCCATGCTCACGGCGTCCGGGCAACTCGTGAAGAGCAAGATTGGCCCGCGCACGCCATGATGGGACGCCGCCTCAGCCGCCTTCGTAGAGGCTGGCGATCTCGTCCGCGTACAGCGCGTTCACGATCTTGCGCTTCAACTTGAGGGTGCCGGTGAGCTCGCCGCCGTCGGTCGTGAACTCGCGCGGGAGAACCACGAACTTTTTTATGGTTTGAACGCGCGCGAGATCCTTGTTCACGCGGGTGATCTCGCCGTCGAAGTACTCGCGCACGGAGTCGCTCTTGGCGGCCTCCGACACGTTCGGCAGGTCGGTGCCGGTGCGCTCGGACAGGTGCGCGAGTCGCTCTCCGTCGATCGTGAGGAGCGCGCCGAGGTACTTCTGGCGGTCACCCACGACCATCGCGTGCGCTACGCCGTCGATGCTGCGCAGCAGACTCTCGATGGGTGCAGGTGCCACGTTTTCGCCGCCAGCGGTGATCAAAAGCTCCTTCTTGCGGTCGGTGATGGCCAAAAAGCCACTGGCGTCGAGCGTGCCGATGTCGCCCGTGTGCAACCAGCCGTCGTCGTCGATGGCTTCCTTGGTGGCGGCATCGTTGCGGAAGTACCCTGCGAAGACATGGTTGCCTTTCATGCAGACCTCCCCGTCGGCGGCGATCTTGATCTCGGTGCCGCGCAACTTCTGGCCACACTTGCCGATGCGGAAAGCGCCGGGCAACGACACCGAGGCCGGACCGGTGCATTCGCTCATGCCGTAGACCTCCATGATGGGGATGCCGAGCGAGAAGAAGAAATCGAGCGTGCTCTTGCCGATCGGCGCGGCGGCGGTGACGGCGAGGCGGCACTGGTCGAGGCCGAGGCGATCGCGGATCTTGGAGAACACGAGCTTGTCGGCCAGCTTGTATTGCAGGCCCGGATCCTCGCCGCGCTCGCGCCGCTTGGCGCCTTTGATGCCTTGCACTTGAGCCCACTTGGCGAGGCTCTTTTTGATGCCGGTAGCGGATTCGAGGCCGGCGCGTAGCTTGGTCTCGATCTTCTCCCACACGCGCGGTACGCCCATGAAATACGTGGGCCGGAACTTTTGCAGAGCTTCTGGCAGCTTTTCCATGCTCTCCGCGAAGGCCACCTGCGAGCCCAGCGTGATGGGCGCATAGATCGACAGGATCTGCTCCGCGATGTGCGAGAGCGGTAAGTAGCTGACGCAGCGCTCGTCGGGTCCGAAGTCGACCATCTCGAGAGTGGCGGCGGCCGTCCACGTCATGTTGCGATGCGTGATGATTACACCTTTCGGCTCACCCGTGGTGCCCGACGTGTAGATCAGCGTGGCGGGGTCGTCGATCTTTTGCGCCTTCATGCGCGCCTCGAGGTCGGCGTCGGGGACGGAAGCGGCGTGGGCGAGAAACGCGTCCCAGGTGAGCACCCCGTCGGGCGGGGTGCCGCCCCACTGCACGATGTGTTGGAGATCCGGCAGGTCGGCCTTGGCGTCGAGGAACTTTTGCGACTGTTGCGCGTTCTCGGTGAAAGCCACGTGCGCGGTGCAGTGCTTGGCGATGTATGCGCACTGCTCCTTGGAGCTGGTGGTGTAGATGCCGGCGGGCAAACCGCCCGCGAGAATCGCGCCCACGTCTGCCAGCATCCACTCCGGCGCGCCGCCACCCAGGATCACGACCGCCGCGCCAGCCGGCTGCTGCAGCCCGATCAGGGCCTTGGCAACATTGCGCACGTCCCGGTCGAACTCGGACCAGGTCCAGGTTTCCGTGGTGCTCCCGAGTCGCGTCAGGGCCGGCTTGTCGCCGCGCTTCGCCACGGTGTCCGCCAACGTCTCGGGAAGGGTACGAATCATCCTCTTGGCATACCCTCACCGCCGGAAAAGACATGGCAAAAGTGCTAAGGCCCCTGGTCATGGAAAAGCCCACGTGCCTGCTGGTCACGGGTGGAGCCGGCTTCATAGGCTCGAGTTTCGTGCGTCATGCGCTGTCCGCCGGCGTGGCCAAGGTGATCACGCTCGACGCGCTGACCTACGCCGGCAACCCGGCCAACCTGACCGACCTGCCAGACGATCGCCACGTATTCGTCCACGGCGACATCTGCGATCGCGCCCTCGTCGACGCCGTCTTGGCCGAGCACCGCCCCGACGGCATCGTGCATCTCGCCGCCGAATCCCACGTCGATCGTTCGATCGATGGCCCTGCGGCGTTCGTGCAAACCAACGTCGTCGGCACGTTTACCTTGCTCGACGCCGCCCGTGTGTTCGCGCAGCGTCAGCCGCTCCGCTTCCACCACGTCTCGACCGACGAGGTGTTTGGCAGCCTCGGCGCCACCGGCGCGTTCCGCGAAGATTCCCGGTACGAGCCGAGCTCGCCGTACTCCGCCACGAAGGCCGGCTCCGATCACCTGGTGCGTGCCTACGGCTCTACCTACGGGCTCGACGTCGTGGTCACCAACTGCTCGAACAACTACGGGCCACGCCAGTTTCCCGAGAAGCTGATCCCGCTCATGATCCTGAACTGCCTCGCCGGCAAGCCGCTGCCGGTCTACGGCGACGGCCAGAACGTGCGCGACTGGCTCTACGTAGAAGACCACTGCGAGGCGCTCCTCGCCGTTTTCGAGCGCGGCCGCAGCGGTCACACGTACAACGTGGGCGGCGGCACCGAAATGACCAACCTCGAGCTCGTGCACACGCTGACCGACCTCATGGATGAGTTGCATCCTGCACCCACGCCGTATCGTGAGCTCGTCACGTTCGTCGCGGACCGACCTGGCCACGATCGCCGCTATGCCATCGACTCGCGGAAAATCGCTCGCGAGCTCGGGGTGAAGGCCAAGTATTCGCTCGCGAGCGGCTTGCGAGAAACAGTCCGCTGGTACCTCGCCAACCGCAGCTGGTGCGAGCGCATCGCATCCGGTTCCTACCGCGGCGAACGACTCGGCCTGACGTCCACGCCAGGTAGATGACACCCCGAGAGGCCGCGTCCGCGTCGTCCCAAGCGCCGCCGCCGCGGAGAGAAACGGCCGGCCGGACGCGAGAACCTGAAAAAGCGTGGGAAACGTGATTGGATAGCCCCCATGAAAGGCCTCGTGCTCGCGGGCGGTGCAGGCACGCGCCTGCGCCCACTCACCTATACGGGCGCCAAGCAGCTCGTCCCGGTCGCCAACCGCCCGATTCTTTTCTACGTGATGGACAACCTGGCCGCCGCCGGCGTGCTCGACATCGCCGTGATCGTGTCGCCCGAAACCGGGCCCGAGGTGCGCGCCGCGTTGGGCGACGGCTCGCGCTGGGGCGCCACGTTCCACTACGTACAGCAAGATCGCCCGGCGGGCCTCGCGCACGCGGTGCGCACCGCCCGTCCGTTCTTGGGCAGCGACGACTTCTGCATGTTCCTCGGCGACAATCTCATCGGCACGATGATCAAGGAAGCGGCAGACCGTTTCCGTGACGCTCCCGGACTCGCCGCGTCGGTGATGCTGAAGGAAGTGAGCAACCCATCGTCGTTCGGCGTGGCCGAGGTCGACGCCGCCGGCAACGTCGTGCGCTTGGTCGAGAAGCCGAAGGAGCCGAAGAGCAATCTTGCGCTGGTGGGTATCTACTTCTTTCGCAAAGACATCTTCGACGCCATCGATGCGATCGCCCCTTCGGCCCGCGGTGAGCTCGAGATCACCGATGCCATCAGCAAGTTGATCGAGCAGGGCGGCCAGGTTCGCTTCGACCGCGTCACTTCGTGGTGGCTCGACACGGGCAAAAAGGACGACCTGCTGCTCGCCAACGACACTGTGCTCGACTCGTGGCTCGAGCACTCGATCGAGGGCACGGTCGACGCCGAGAGCAAGATCACCGGCCGAGTTCGCATCGAAGCGGGCGCCACCGTACTGCGTTCGGTGATCCGCGGGCCCGTGGTGATCGGCGCCGGCGCGCGCGTGGTGGATTCACGCATCGGGCCGTTCACCAGCATCGGCAACGGCGTGGTGATCGAGCGCAGCGGGGTCGACCACTCCGTGTTGCTCGAGGGCAGCAGCATCGATGGCATCGAACGGCTGGAAGACTCGTTGATCGGCCGCCGCGTACGCGTGCATCCAGGGCACGGCCGCACTGCATCTCTGTCCTTGCTCGTCGGCGACGATTGCCTGATCGAGCTCGCTCGCGCCTGACCCCCTCTGCTAGAGCCCCACATCGTCATGAGCATTCTCGTCTTCGGTCCGGGCTTTCTTGGACACCGCCTCGCGGCCAGCTTGCCTGGTGCCATCCTGTCCACCGCAGACATCACCGACGCCGCGGCCATTCGCAGCGAAATTGCGCGGGTTCGACCGCGCGCCGTGGTCAACGCCGCGGGCAAAACCGGCAAGCCGAACGTCGACTGGTGCGAGTCCCATCCGCTCGAGACGTACCGCTCCAACGTCATCGGCGCGCTCACCTTGGCGGGCGTGTGTCAGGCCGAGACCGTTCATCTCGTGCATCTTGCATCCGGTTGCATCTTCTACGGCGACAGCCCGACGCCGGGCGGCTGGCGCGAAGACGACTTCGCCAATCCCTCTGCCGTGTACTCGCGGAGCAAGTACGCAGCAGACCTGGTGCTCTCCACGCTGCCCGACGTGGCCATCGCGCGGCTTCGCATGCCCATCGACGACGCGCCCGGGCCGCGCAACCTCATTACCAAACTGGCTGCCTATCCTCGAGTCATCGACGTCGAAAACTCGGTCACCGTCGTCCAGGATCTACTCGTCGTCGTGGCCGAGCTCATCGAACGCCGCGCCAGCGGCATCTTCCACGCAGTGAACCCGGGCACGATGCGCCATCGTGATCTCCTTGCGCTCTACACAGAGCTCGTGGACCCCGCGCACCGGGTCACGCTGGTGACACCGGAGCAGCTGCTCGCAGAGGGCGGCATCGCCAAGGCGCGTTCGAACTGCATCCTCGCGAGCCAGCGGCTCGAAGAAATCGGCATCCGGATGCGCCCAGTCGACCTGGCTTTGCGCGAGTGCATGCAGCGCTACGCGCGGTCCACATGACGCGGGTGTGCATGGTGATTTCCAGCTTCCGCAACGACGCGGAGGTGCTCGCACTGGTGGCGCAGGCGCGGGAGCTGACGGACTTGTTCGAGCGTGTGATCGTCGTCGACTCGCTTGGCCACGACGGCATGGCAGAACGCGTGCGCGCAGCCGCGGGCGAGCTCCCGGCCGAATACGTGTCCGCCCACCGCAACCTCGGCGCTGCCGGCAACTTGAAAGAGCGGCTGCAGCGCGCAGCAAACACCGGGGCCACGTACGCGTATGCGCTCAACCACGACGCCAAGCTGGACGCGAGCGTTGCCCGCAAGCTCGTCGAAGTGGCCAACGCCCGGCCCAATGCAGCCGCCACCTATCCGCTGCGCCGGCTCATTGCGCGCGGCAATCGCTACGACGTCTCCGGGCTCTCGCCTTGGCCGTGGCTGTCGCGTTCCCAGCGCAAGCTGCCGACCCAGCGGCTCTTGCCCGCGCACTGGAGCAGCAGCAACGGCGCGCTGTACCGGCTCGATGTGGTGCGCGCCGGGCACGTGCCGTGGGAAGATCTTTTTCACGGCTTCGAGGACATCGAATACGGCTGGCGCCTCGAGGCGGCGGGGTACGAGCAGCTCATGGTGTCCGACGCAATCGTGGACGACAACTACGAGTTCGCGTCGCACGGCCCCCTGCGTTTGCCGATCTACCTCGTCGCGAAGCCGCCGTGGCTGTCGTACTATTTCTCGCGCAACCTGCTGATGGCGTCACGCCGCTCGTCGACGGCGCGCACCGCAGTCGCCACGGCACGGATCGCGTTCGAGATGTGCGTCACCGTCGCGGCCCGCAAGAACAAGCTGGAACGGCTGACCAACCTGGCCACGGGCGTGGTCGACGCGGTGCGCGGTCGTGGCGGCAAGTGGAAATATCCCTGAGCGGATCCAGACCTTCGCCAAGCTCGCCGTGGTGCTTTTCGGCGCCGCGCCGCGGACGCCGGTCTTTCAGGCTCGAAAGGGCGACTCGGCAGGCACGGGGGTGGCGCTGCCGAGCCAGCTGCGGATCTGCGCTGCCTCATCCGGACGCTCGAGCTCGACGGCCGCCTGCTCGAAGCGTTGCAGCTCTTGGGGTCCGATCTCGGAACGAGCCGCTTCGAGCAGCTGCATGAGCGAGCCCCACTGGCCCTCGAGCAAACGCCCGTAGGCCAGAAGGCGAAGTGCGCCGAGCCGAACCTCGGGCAAGCGCGGCTGCGACAGGAGCGCTTCGGCGATGCGCATTGCCTCGAAGCCGTTGCCGGCCTCGATGGCTTTGAAGCCCGCCGAAAGCTCCTCGAAGCGCGGCGATTGGTCTGCTGCGGCTTTCACCGCGCCGAGGGCGCGCACGTTCTGATGCACGTACAGGGCGGAAAGCATCAACACCCACCAGAACTGGAGCTTGAGCGCGCCGAGGCCCACCAACACGGCGATTCCGATCGAGATGTAGTGCGGGACCCGCGGCACGCGATCGCGCGAGAGCTTGGCGATGCCGTGGGACATGATCTGGCCGCCGTCGAGTGGGAGGATCGGCAGCAAGTTGAAGATGCTCCAGCCGATGTTGATGAACAGAGCGGCTGCGATCAGGTCGCGACCCAGGGGCGTGGCGGGTGGCAACCAGTACGTGGTGACGACGTACAGCGCCGTACCCAACAGCAGCCCGACCAGCGGTCCCGCGAAACTGATGAGGATCTGCGCGCCGTGGCCGAGGCGGCCGCGGGCTTCGGTCCACGAGGTGGTGCCACCCATGCCGTGCAGGGTGATCTTCGGAGTGAGCCCGTAGGCTTTGCCGACGAGCGCATGGCCGATCTCGTGCAAGAGGATCGACACGAACACGATGGCGACGAGCCCAGCAGCCATCAGCGGCTTCACATCCTGACCCATGCCGCCGCCGAGCAGCAGCGCCGTCAAGAAGAAGAAGAGGTGGACCTCGACCGGGATGGAACCAATGCGAAAACGTAGTGCCATGAACGCTCCCTCAACGTCGGGCCGATGCGGCCGAAGATCAAGCCGTCGGGGCTTTCTCGGTCAAAACTGATAGTCGATGTTGTACTGCTTGCACTGGTCGGCGGGCTGGTCGTTTTCGTTCTCGATCACGAAGTAGGCCTGCACGTCGTCGGTTCCACTGCCCAGGAAACTGCAGCCGCTGTAGGTGATGTCGACCGCAGTGCCGCAACAGCCTTGGGTCTTCGGGTCGAGAGTCTTCTTGGTACCAGTCTCGCAGGTGACGTCGATGGTGTCCGCGGGCTCGTTGCATGCAATGTACAGGCAGAGCTTCACGCCGAGGGCGCTGGTGTTGGCCACGGGCCTCAGCGTGGAGCCGCCGGTGTCCTTGCAGTAAACTCGGTACGCGTCCACGTCGCCGGGTGTGAGAATCCCGTTGACCGTCGTGAGTGTATCGACCGAGTCGTCCGTGTTGTCCAGGACGGTCGGAGCCGTGAGATCGCCCACGTCGGGTTCGTCGTCGCAGGTGCCGCCGGACGACGAGCCGCCGGACGACGAGCTGCTGCTACTCGAAGTGTTGCGGCGGCCGCCGCCGGTGAGACCGCTGTCGTTGCCGGCGTCTGCTTCGTCCGGAAGGGGCTCGTCGCCGGCGCAGCCGTAGCTGGCGGTGGACATCACGCCGGACACGAAGGCGAGCAAAAGCGGGAGCCGGAACGAAGAAACCATCGTCTCGCAAGCGTAGAGGGCGAGGGCCTCCCTCCGCAACTCGGGTGACAAACTCGACCGCGAAAGGCCCACCCGGATACGCTGTGCGCATGGCAGCGCGTTCGATCGGCTCGGGCACAATTTCGTTCGGCCTCGTCTCGATACCTTTCAAGCTCTACACGGCGGCTTCCCCTCAGCGGGTGTCGTTCAACATGTTGCACTCCGCGTGCGGCTCGCGGGTCAAACAGCAGCTGCTGTGCCCGACGTGCAACGTGACGGTGGAACGCAGCGACATCGTGAAGGGCTTCGAGTTCGCCAAGGACCAGCTCGTCCGCTTCGACGAGGGCGAGATGAAGAGCCTGGAAAGCGCGCGCACCGGCAGCCTCGAGCTCATCGAGTTCGTGCAAGAAAGTCAGATCGACGCGGTGTTCGTGGACAAGAGCTACTTCCTCGGGCCCGACAAAGGCGGCGAGCGTGCGTACCGGCTGCTGGCCGAGTCGCTCAAGAGCACCGGCAAGGTGGCGGTGGGCAAGCACTTCGCCCGTGGTCGCGAGCAGCTGGTGCTGATCCGCGCGTACAAAGACGGCCTGTTGCTCAACGAGCTGCACTACGCGAACGAGGTGCGAGAGTTTTCGGACGTGGACACCGGCGGCAAGTACGAGTTCAAGCCGGTCGAGCAAGAGCTCGCGGTGAAGCTGATCGAGCAGCTTTCGCAAGACGAGTGGCGCCCGGAGCAGTTCAGCGACGCCTACGCCGATCGCGTGCGCACGGCGGTCGAGCAAAAAGTTGCCGGCAACGAAGTGACGGTCGCGGAAGAAGCGCCGAAGGCGCAGATCATCGATCTGCTCGAGGCGCTGAAGCGCAGTCTCGGCGGCTCGGCCAACACGGTGACGGCGCCGGTCGAGAAGCCCACTGCGGCAGCCGAGGAGGCACCGGCCTCGTCGAAGTCGCTGCGTCCGCCCAAAAAGGCCGCGGCCCGCACTGCCAAGAAAGCCAGCAAGACCGGTACGCACTGAAGCTCGGCGAAAGGCGCGCGAGCCCTGCGCGGCCCCCCCACCGAGCAGGAGGAAGGCGCGGACGCATGCACGGATCATCTCGTCGTGGTGTGGCCGATCTCGGCGGGTCTGCGAGCTCGCTCGCGAATCAGAGCCAGTAGCGTCGAACCATCCAGTGCACGCTGACGATCGAGGGATCCTGCGTGTCGTCGTCATACTCGTGCCGTATGATGATCCGGCGCTTGGAGTCCACGATGGCTTCTCGTGCGAACATCGACTCTACCGCCACGATGGGAGCTTCGAGGTTCACGGTAGGTTGCGTGGCCATCAGGTTCTTGTCGAGCATCACCACCCGCTGCAGCTGCGTCTGGGAATTGGTGAGCAGAAGCAGCGGCGATCCGTCCGACGTGAAGGCAATCGCACCGAACTCTTGCGTGCCGCCTTCTGCAATGCCAAACGAGCTCGTCAGCAAGGTCTGCGAACCGTCGGCATCGACGCGCAGGAACAATGCCTCGCCAAGGAAGAAATAGGACGTACCGTCGGGCGCGGTGCCAACCATGAATCTGTTTTGCGCGGGGCTGGTGAAGCGAGCGATCTGCTTTCCGTTGCTGCGATCCAGGACCGCATAGCCACGCCAGGTCTCGCTCGTGCCTTGACTCGCGCTTCCACTCAGGACGAGTCGGGTCGGTGAGGCGCTGGCGATGTCGATGAAAACGCTGTCGGCGGCTGGGGCTCCGGGCGGAATGAGGAAGTACTGACCGCCCGCCCACGACGGATCCACATTACCTTGGGCATCGTACCGGACGACGCCGTCCCTCGTGTTCGAGACCCAGATGATCCCACCGGCCTGTGGAAGACCATCCCCATTGGGAATCGGCGCGGGTGGAGGGTTCGGCAAGACCGAGCACGGGCCCTGCTCGGGCTGGGTGAGTCGCATTGGATGCTTCGTGACGCCGGGGCCGGAGAATCCGTACGCAGCCTCGTACGCTGCGCCAGCGCGCTGCGCCGTCCACGGGTAGACGAAACTGCCGACGCTCAGTCCTGCAGGAGGCGCACAGGTGCCAATGCCCATGGTGGCAAAAGTCTGGTCGAAGAGCCCATCTGCGGTGTAGCGCGCGATGACGACCCCCGCAGGAGTCGGTCCGATCGCAAAGAACTTGCCGTCGGTATCCGCCGTGATGGAACCGAGGAAAGCTGCGCCTGCAGCCGGTGTGGCGCGGCCTTGTTCGCCGAACGAGGTGTCGAGCGCGCCGGGCAGACCGCGCACGAAAAAACTCGCCGTTGCTTGCACCGCCGGCAGATCCGCGGCGGTTGCGGTTACCTGGATGGTTTGGTCGCCGTAGGCAAGCGCAACGTCCGTTCCGAGTGTGAAGGTCTGGGTCTTGGCAGTCCGCGGAACGACGACGGGGCCGTTCGACGTGGACCCCGGCGGACCGACCACGGTGAGCGTGACGTCCGAGGGCTCGCCCGACCACTGCAGGTTGGCTACGAACGTGGCGGGCTGTCCGCGTACGATTTCTAGGGGCGGAATGCGGAGCGTCAGTGCGCGCGAGACCGCTGTGCTGCCATCGGGTGCCGTCGATGGGCCAGAATCACCGTTGCCGCCATCGGCTTGCGTAGGGCCGGCGGGATTGTCACCCACGCAGGCTTGGGCAAGTACGATCACGACGAACGCGGTAGAAAAGAGGCGACGCACGCCATCAGCGTACCGCAAGCGTCTGGCAGAAGACACCGAGCGCAGCGGCCTCTACTGCGAATACTCGAAAGAGTACGCTTCGCACTGCGGGGCGGTGGATCGAACGCGCACGAACATCTGCACGTCGTCCGTGGCGACGGTGGCGCAGTCGTAGTCGATCTCGATGGACTGGCCGCAACAACCTTTGACGGTGTCGCTGTAAGAAAGCGCCACGGAACCTCGTTTGCACTCGTTGATCTGGAGGGTACCGGCGCCGCACTTGAGGAACGTGCAAAGCTGCACGTTGGTGGCGACCGAGCTTACGACGGGAATCAGGAAGCTGCCGGATCCATCGCTGACGGCCCACTGATACGCGTCCTCGTCGTCCATTCCGTCCATGATGCCGGTAACGGAGAACGGGCCGTTGTCGGAGTCTTTGCGCGGTCCCAGCTGCTGCGGTGACAGCATGTCACTGGCGTCGTCTGGGTCGCTGCAGGTTGCACCCGACGACGAGCTGCTGCCGCCGCTCGACGAGGACGACGAGCCGCCGGACGACGAGCCGCCGCTCGACGAAGACTTCTCGCCGCTGCTCGACGTGGCGGCGGCAGCGTCGCGCCTGCGGCCGCCGTCGCGCACGGCGACGGGGTCCTCGCCCTCGCCGTCGCCTTCCGAGCCACCACACGCGCCTACCGTGGCCAGCAAGAGCACGAAGGAAGCGGGCACCGTGGTGGAGACGATTCGGAGCAAACGACGATTCATCCTTGGATGCTAGCAGTCCGCCCCCCGGAGAGGCGACCCCTCGCATCGACACGGCCGGAAAGAAGCTACGCGTGCGACAACGCTGCGCGGCCGCGCGAGTCGTGCTCTTCGGCGGGGTTGTCGCCGACTTTCACCGACCAAACGTACTCGCAGCCAGAGAGCGAGATCGGCTCGCACCGGAACTCGACCTCGAGCTTCGTGCCGGCGGCCACTTCGACGGTGCGATTCAGCGGGAACACGGTGCGACCCCAGTGCGTGTCGGGGGCGCCGACCGCGTTGGTGAGCACGGCGCCGCCGCCCATGTCGGCCGTGAACCAGGCCGCCAACCCCGAGAACTTGCCAGCGCGCGACGTGACGAAGGTCATCTTGGCGACGAATGCGCGATCCGCTTCCTCGAGCGTGACCGTGTACGCGTCGTGACTCCACATCGGCTGTGCGTCAGACAGAAGATCCTCGGGCTTCAGTCCTTCGTGGGACTCCAAGATCTCCTGGGTGCGAAGCTCGCTCAGATCGCTGAGGTCGACGCCGTGCGGCCTTTCCTTCCAGTAGGCAATGTCCTCGTCGAACGTTTGCACCCAGGCTGGCGCCATCATCGCCGTGACGCGCTCGGGCACGATGCGCCCGCCGTCGGCCAGCCAGCGCGTCCGTGCGATGACCAGCGGGGCGAGCATGTTTTCGTCGACCCCGAAGCCGCCCATCCATTCGGACACGAGCACGTTCACCTTCTCGGGCAGTTCGGCGTCTTCCAGGTCGCTCTGCAACACCTCGATGCGTTCCGACAGCCCGTTGGTGGCCACGATACGCCGCGCCACGTTGGCGGTGGGAGTGCGTTCGATGGCGTACACCTTGCGCGCGCCCGCGGCCGCAGCGAACAGGCTCAAGATGCCAGTGCCAGCGCCCATGTCGAGCACGGCGTCGCCGTCGTGGACTGCGTGCAACAAGGCCTCGCGGTAGGCCTCGTTGCGAACGCGATCGCGCAGCATCCAGCGATGCATGGAAAGATCGGAATAGGTGGTCATCGGTGCGGCGGGCTTAGCACCGTTCACCCCGCTGGCGCGTTGGCGCAGCAGCGAAAGCCCTGCTGGTAATAGACGTGGCCCTCGCCGTGGGCCCGAGTGGAAGGGCGGCAGCGGGTGCGAACCGGGCCAAAATAGCCTCCTTTCAGGATCGACGGCCGCGCGCCAGCGACCACCGAGCGCGTCCATTCGTCGACATTGCCCGTCAGATCATAAACCCCGACGGGGCTTTTGCAGCTGCGAGGGCCACCAGAAGGCTCGCCGTGCCAGAGCCGCGCTACCTCACGTCCGGCGCGCGCGTCTTGCCGCGGCAGGAGCGAGCCTTCGGCCGGCATGTCCCACGACTCGTCGATCACGCACGCTGCGGCGTCTCGCGCATAGCCGTTCGGGTATGGCTGGCCCTCTTCGCCTTCGCAGGCAAAGGTCCACTCGTCTTCACTGCAAAGGCGCTTGCCCTGCGCCCGGCACGAGTTCTTCGCCTCGTACCAGGTAACCATCACGATTGGGTTCGCGTTCCTGACGTTCGGGTACTCGAACCGGTCCATGCAAAAGCGCATGGTCTTGGTTGGCAAGTCGGCCGAGAGCGCGAGCCACGCGTCACGGTCGTACGCCGCGCAGCGCTCGGGAAACTTGTGATCGATCCATTGCGTGCAGGTCTGCAGCTGCAACGCATCGAGCATCGCCGACTGTTTCATCTTGCCCTCGACTTCGACCATTCCCGACGGGCACGCGCCGCGGTTCCCCTCGCGCGCGTCGGTGACTTCCACCGGCTCGGGCGCTTCGTCGGCCATACGCTGCCAATGACGCGGACCGCCAGCGCGCACCACGCCGTCGTCGCCCTTCAGCGTCATTGACACGAGCGACCAGCCCTCGGGAAACTCGGTGTCGGGCTGCGGCGGCTCGTCATCTGCGAGCGGCGACAGCGCCAGTGCACCGAGGTTCGGAGTGTCGGGGATGTCGGCCAGATGCACGGGCTGTCCGGCGCGATGCGGCTCGGCGCGTGGGGCGGCCGCGAGAGTCACGACGGCGATGCTCGTCAGCAGCGGGGCGATCCGGAGGCCAACCCGGGCACGACGAGTCACGCGAACAGCGACGGGCGAATCGATTGCCTTCCCCATGACGCACCTTCCTGTCCTTCCGCGCGACCCAGCCGGGCGAAACGGGCCCGGACCAATCGCCCATGCTCCTCTGAAGGTTGGCTCTTCCCGATGGACTGTCAATGCGGTCCGTGTATACTACCTGGAAATGGCATCACTCAGATCGAAGGCGCCCATCGCTGCATGGTTGGTGAAGAGCGAGCCGGCCAAATACCCGTGGGAGCAGCTCGTGCGCGACCGCCGAACCTTCTGGGACGGCGTGCGCAACTACGAAGCGCGCAACAACCTACGCGGCATGCAAAAGGGCGATGTGGTGCTCTTCTACCATTCCAACGAAGGCAAGGAGATCGTCGGTATTGCCAAGGTCGCCAAGGCTGCCTACCCCGACCCGACCACCGACGAGGACTGGAGCGTCGTCGACCTGGTGCCGGTCAAGCCGCTCCGCAAGCCCGTCACGCTCGCGGCGATCAAGGCAGAACCTGCCCTGGCGGCGATGGCGCTGGTGAAGAAGGGCCGCATCAGCGTCGTGCCGGTGTTGCCCGACGAGCTCGCGCTCGTGCTGCAGATGGCGGGGACGAAACTGTGACTGCACGGTTCTTGGCGATGCGGGCGCGGGTCGTGCGCTAACACGAAGGGTACCCATGGACGTCAAACGGCTGTTGCTCGTGCTCGCCATCGTCGTGCTCGTGCTCGGCGGTACTCACTATTACCTCGTCCTGCGCTTGGTCCGTGACACCGAGCTGCCCGCGCGGGCGTCGCGTTTTGGCCGGCTCGCCATCGTGCTGCTCGCGCTGCTGGTGCTCGCTGGGTTCGCCGCAGCACGCCGTTCGCGTCATGGCTGGGCGCAGGCGATCACCAACTCGTCGTACGTCTGGATGGGACTGTTCTTTTTCCTTTTCATGGGCCTGATAGCCACTGACCTGGCGCGGCTCCTGTGGTGGGTCGGCAGCCGCCTGTCCGGACCTCCCGTCGCGGATCCCGCGCGGCGTCAGTTCTTCGCGCGCGCCATCGCCCTCGCGACCGGCGGCACCGCGCTCGCCGCCGGCGCCTGGGGCCTCACGCAAGCCCTGAGCGAGGTGGCGATCAAGGAAGTTCGGCTGGCCCTGCCGCGCCTGGGTCCCGGCACCTACCGCATCGTGCAGATCAGCGACGTGCACATCGGCGCCACGCTGCGCCGCGACTGGCTCGCGAAGATCGTGGCGCGCATCAATGCGCTCGACCCGGACGTGGTGGTGATCACCGGCGATCTCGTCGACGGCAGCGTCGCGGATCTGCAGGAGCACGTGGCGCCCCTCGGCGATTTGCGCGCCAAGGAAGGCGTGTTCTTCGTCACCGGCAACCACGAGTACTATTCCGGGGCGGTCGAGTGGGTGGCGCACCTGCCCACGCTCGGGATCCGCGTGCTGCGCAACGAGCGGGTGGCGCTGCGCGGTTTCGACCTGGCAGGTGTCGACGACTGGTCCGCGCACGAGTTCGGCCACGGTCACGGCGCCGACTACGACAAGGCGCTCGGCGGTCGCGATCGCAATCGCGCGCTGGTGTTGCTCGCCCACCAGCCACGCGCCGTCGCTGCGGCAGCCAAGCACGGCGTCGAGCTGGTGCTCTCGGGGCATACGCACGGCGGACAGCTGTTCCCGTGGAACCTCTTCGTCCCGCTGCAGCAGCCCTACGTGGCAGGCCTTCACGAGCACGAGGGCACCAAGATCTACGTCAGCTGCGGCACCGGCTTCTGGGGCCCGCCGATGCGCGTCGGCGCGCCGGCCGAGATCACGAAGCTGGAGCTCACCGCCGCGTAGCGTCCTGGCTGCGGCGCATGCGGTGCACTAGGAGCCGGCCATGACTCAGGCGCTCCCGAAGCAGACCTACACTCCTGCGCAAGCTGGCATCGACCTGACCGAATGATCCGATGAGTGGAAGAGCTCACTTCGCTCGCGAATCCCGATGTCGTCACCGTCGCACACGTCGGCGCCGTTGCTCGCAGAGTAGCCGCCATGGATGCGGTGCTGCGCCCCTGACGACGGTCCGGTAACCGTGCGTCTGGCTCCAAACCCGGCCCATCGCGCCCTGTCGCGAGCGCGCTACACGCCTGCACTTGCGGAATGGGCGTGGGCGTCGTTATTCTAACCTGCTGAGAACTCTTGCGCGCTGCGCGCCATCGTGGCGGGCAGCACGCTCGTGTTGGTCTCGTCAGAAGAGGCGCAGTACATGGCCGATCCACTACGCAGCGACCCCCATACAGATGCGATGCCCGACGGCGCGGTCGCTGGCCAAGACGGCTCGCGCGCGATTTTTGGTCGCTACCGCGTGCTGGCGCGATTGGGGCGCGGCGGCATGGCTGAAGTGTTCGTCACGGCGGCGGAAGGCGCCGCCGGAGTCAAGAAGCTGGCGGTCGTCAAGCGATTGCGTGCAGACCTCACCAGAGACGAAGATCCCGAAGCCCTCGAAGCCGCGGAACGCTTCCGCTCGATGTTCTTGGCAGAGGCGCAGCTTTCGGCGCGTCTCAATCACCCGAACATCGTGCACACCTACGAGGTCGGGGAAGAGCGCGGCTCGCTCTTCATCGCCATGGAGTACGTGGAGGGGCAGTCGCTGCACATGCTCAACAGCGCGCTCCAACGCGCCGGTAAGGCCATACCGGCTGCGATGTCGGTTCGCGTCATGTGCGAGGTCCTCAGCGCGTTGCACTACGCACACGAGCTCACCGACATGGGCGGCGAGCGCCTCGTCATCGTCCACCGAGACGTGAGCCCGCAGAACGTCATGCTCACGTACGACGGCGGTGTGAAGCTCGTCGACTTCGGGGTGGCCAAGGCCTCACGTAGCTCCGCCGCCACCGAGGTCGGTACGCTCAAAGGCAAGGTCCGCTACATGGCCCCCGAGCAGGTGGCCGGCGCCCACGTGGATCGCCGCGCGGACATCTTTGCGGTCGGGGTATTGCTCTGGGAGCTGCTCGCGCAAAAGCGCCTCACCCGCGGCGAGAACGACGCGCAGTCCCTGCTATCGCTCGTTCGGGACGACGCGCCGTCGCTCCTCGCCGAAGCCCCCGCCGTGGACCCGGGCCTCGCGGCCGTGGTCATGCGCGCCCTGAGCCGCAATCCCGACGAGCGCCACCAAACGGCGCTCGAGATGCGCTCGGCGCTCGAAAGGTTCTTGGCCGGGACGCACGAGCACGCCACGAGCGAGAGCATCGGCCTTCTGGTGCGAACCACGTTCGCAGCCGAGCGAGAGAAGATGGCCGACCGCGTTCGTAAAACGCTCGCTCGCCCTTCTCACACGGACGAAGGCATCGTGGTCGATTGGGGTGCCGAGCACAGCGTCGCCGATTCGGGAGCCAGCAAGCCACCGTCGCGCTCGGCATCGCGTCCGGTCGCCGGCCGCGAGCAGCCCAACCCGCTTACCATGGCCACGGTCAACGAGAACATGGGTGCATACATCTCGGCACCTTTGCCCTTCACGCCGTCCGCATCGCAGGCGCTGCGGTCGCGTCGGCGCAGCGCGTTCTTGATTCCACTCGTCGCATTTCTCGCTGCCGTTGGCGGGGCGGGCGCCGTCATATTTTTGTTCAAAGACCGTATGAGCTCGGGCAGCGCCAATTTGCAGCTTGCCGCGCCAGGCGAGGTGCTGGAAAACCCACCCAGCAGCACGGCTGCCGACCACCCCGTGGCGGAGGCGCGCCCTACCGGAACGCCCACCCCCGAGCTCGCCGCTCCCACTCCCACTCCCCCTGACCCGGTAGTCGTGCGAAAACCGGGCGACATTGCCACGGATCGCGGCGCAACGAAAGGCGCCAAGTACGCAAGGAACAGCAAGTTGGACGCGCCCGAGCCGAAACGTGAGGCCAGCGTTACGCCGGCCGAAGTAGGCGAAAAGGGCTTCCTCACCATCGACACGTATCCATGGACCAAGGTCACGGTGAACGGCCGCGTGCTCGGCACCACACCGCTCGTGAAGGCTCCGTTGGCGGCGGGCTCGTACACGGTGGTCCTCGAGAATTCCGACGACAAGATCAGCGAGCGCGTGACAGTCACGATCAAACCCGGCGAGACTACCTCCAAGCGTCTCGCGTTCTGAACCGTGCAATTTGCATATTTTTCGAGATCGCAGTAGCGATCCGCAGCTAGGAGTCACGACGATATGAATCGAAGGTTCGGGTTCGGCATCGCGGTACGACTTGCCGCGGTAGCCGCGCTCGCGAGTGCGGCCTGCGCAGAAGACACCACCGAAACGGTGGATGGTGGGCTCGGCTACGCGATCGAGTTTCCGTCGAGGCAGGCGGCGATCGCGGCCGACTCGCTGAAGGTCTACGTGTTCGGGGCAGACCAGGATTGCCTCACGTTGATTCAAACTCGTCGCGGTGGCGGGCAACTTCCCGCGTCCATCGCCGAAACGCCGGCAGCGCCCGTGTGCGACTACCTCGCAGGTGCGGCGGGCGGCAACGTCGAGCTCGGAGAAGGCGAGTACGTCGTGCTGGCCGTCGCCCAGCGCGAAAACCAGGATTTCTTGCTCGGCTGCGCCAAGCAAACCGTGAGCAGCACCGTCGCGCCGCAGCCCGTCAACTTGTCGCTGGCCGACGAGACCCGGGGCGTACCCGCCACCACCTGCGGCCTCCTCGCAGACAAGTGCGGTGGCCGGTGCTGAGTCGAAGCGTTTCGCGGGTCGTGCTGTGTGTGAGCCTTTGCGTCGCGCCGATGGCAGTACCCGCCGTGCTCCTGGCGCCCGCCGCGGCCCGGGCAGACGCCACGAGCGATCTTGCCAAGGCCGAGCAGGCGTACTCCGCGCTCGACTACCCGACGGCCAACGCCACCGCGCAGGCGGTGCTGCAAAAGGGCGACCTTCCGCATGACGAGTTGGTTCGCGCCACGCGTATTCTAGCCCTGAGCTCGGTGGCCATGGACAAGGCCGCCGAAGCCAAAAACGCGTTCGTGCTCCTGCTCACGTACGACCCCACCTACACCGTCGACAGCAAGCTGGGCCCGCGGTACCGCGAGCCGTTCAACGAGGCCAAGGGGTACTGGGCGGCGCAATCGGGCAAGCCTGGCATGGAGTCGAGCGTCATGGTCAGCCCGCGTGCACCCGGCAGCATCCGCGTCACCACGCGCGATCCGAGCGCCATCGTGAAGCGTGTCATCGTTTCCTACCGCTGGGCGCCCGCCAAAACATTCGTGCAAGCTGCAGCAAAAACGGGCGAGGCCCACGTCGACGTGCCTACGCCGCCAGTGGGTTCTACCCGGCTCGACTATTTCGTGCGGGCCGAAGACGCTTCGGGCAGCGTGGCCTTCGAGAACGGCACGGCGGCGTCGCCGCGGTTCAGCGTGGTCCAGGTCGAAGCGGCGCGTGGCGACGCGAAGGAGGGCAAGTCCGTCTTTGCCAGCCCCATCTTCTGGATCATCACCGGCGTCATCGTCGCTGGCGGTGCTACGGCAGCAGTTTTGCTGGCAACGCAGAAAGGCGAAACGACCACGGTCGTCTCGAACAAATGGACTCCGGCGCTTGGTTGCGGCGGGGGATCCCGGTGCGAATGATACAACTTCAAGAGGCAGGTGCAGCATGAAACGTAGTGGTCTTCTTTCTTTGGGCGCGGTCAGTTTCGTCGCAACCATCGGCGCCGTTGCAGCATGCAATGGCGACGAGGACGCGGGCCCCGGTACGAGCAGCAGCAGCAGCGGCGATGGCGGCGCCGTCGTCCGGCCCGACGCCACCACGTCGAGCTCGAGCGGCGGTGTGGCTTGCACCGAAGCGCCCGTGGACCCGAGCTGCAACATTGCAACCTGCACACAACAGAAGGGCGCTCCCGCCATCTGCGTCGCGGGCGCATGCCAGCAACTCGACCTCGGCGACGACTGCAAGGCCGCCGACATCTTCGGCGCCACGACCGACGACCGCGCCATCTGGATCGGCGGTGCTCTCGCCATGATCGCCGCGGGCGGCAAGATCAACACCAGTGGCCCGCCGCGCCGCAACAGCATCCAGACCGCAGTCGACGAGATCAACGACAACCTCGGCGGCATTCCGAACGCGGAAAAGAGCTGCGCGCCGCGCAAGCTTGCGGCGATCGTATGCGACGACGGCGGCGGTCGAAACACCTCGGGCACCACCGACGTGACCGAGCGCATCGGGAATCACCTCGTGAACGACCTCGGGCTTCAGGGAATCATCGGGGCCGGCACCAGTGGACCGACGATTGCCATGGCGCAGAAGATCGCCTTTCCGAAAGGAGCGCTCATGATTGCTCCGAGCGCCACTGCCATCGCCATTACTACCCTCGAAGGGGCAACGGTGGACGGCAGCCGTCTGCTCTGGCGCACCGCGCCCTCGGATTTGTTGCAGAGCAAAGCCCTCATCGAGCTGTACGACAACTACGTCGCCGCGCATCCCGGTACCACCAAGCTCGCCATCGTCGACAAGGGCGACGCGTACGGCAAGGGTCTCGGCGACGAGTTCCAGGCGAGCGCCACGCTCAACGGGCAGCCCATCCCAGCCGGCAACACGGCGCCCAGCGGTGACGCCGGCGGCGGCAACCCCACCGCGAACTTCTACCGCGGACAGTGCGCCGCGGGCGCAGCCCCGGCCGACGGCGGCGGATCCCTTTGCCAGGACCAGGTCACGGCCCTCGTCAATCTGCAGCCTACCGTGATCGTGCTGCCTGGCACGGCCGAGTCGGTCACGCAGATCATGATCCCGTACGAGTCGACGAACCCGGGCGTGAAGCCGTTCTATCTCATCCCCGACGGTCCCGCAAAAAGCCAGCTCTTCGACTACGTGAAGTCGAATCCCACGATCGCTGCGCGCATCCAGGGCACCGTGCCGGGCGCGGTGACGCCGTTGGCCGACAACTTCTTCACCTTCAAGTACAAGGCGAAGTTCCCCAAAGTTCCCGATACGGACGGCAACCCGGTCGATTCGGCGCTGCTCTTCGGGATGGCCGGCTCGTACGACGCCACCTACCTGCTCACGTACGCACTCGCGTCCACCAACGTGAACGCGAAGACCTTCAACGGCAGCCAGTTTGCCAAGGGTCTCGGCAAGACCGTCGCCGGCATTTCCACCGACGTGGGCACCGCCAACTTCGGCGCGGCCATCGAGGCGCTGCACGCCGGCCAGGGCATC
The DNA here is from genome assembly GCA_043753085.1 of Myxococcales bacterium. Classification (GTDB taxonomy): domain Bacteria; phylum Myxococcota_A; class Polyangia; order Polyangiales; family Polyangiaceae; genus JAYUXI01. Next base: position 24,756 of record JAYUXI010000199.1, read on the forward strand.
GACTTCAACGGCGCCTCGGGCCCGCTCGACTTCGACGTGGCCACCGGGACCGCGCCGTCGAACATGATCATCTGGTGCGTGCGCAAGAACCCGAACTCGGCCACGGGCGACTTCCAGCGCTACGACGCCACCGGCCAGATCTACAATTCGGTGACCAGCCAGCTCGAGGGCGCGTACAGCTGCCCGCCGGTTCCGTGACCGGTTCCGTCACCGGTTCCGTCACCCACTGCAGAAAGTAGTCCTCGTGCGTTTTCTACTCCGTACTTTGCTCCCGCTGCTGGCGCTCGTTGCGTGCAGCGACGATTCCTCTTCCGATGCGCCAGACGGCGGGGACGGGGGTGCCCGCACCATTGGCGAGCAGCTCGTGTTGCCCTTCGTGGTGTCGCAGCAAGGTACGTTGCAAAACGAGGGACAAGAACAGCGCCGCGGCGCCCTGGTTGCCGTCCAACAGCTCAACTCGTTGGGCGGCATCCTGGGTAGCCAAGTGCGCCTCGAATACCTGGAAGACAACAGTGATCCCGCCGCGGCGGCGGAGCTCGCTTCGAAGCTGGCCACACTGGCGAAACCCATCGTGATCGGACCCACCGGCAGCCCTGCTGCGGCCACCTTGCGGGCAGCAGCGCCGGGGCAGGTGTTCGTCTCGGCGAGCGCCACGTCACCCGTGCTCGACACGATCGCGGGCGACGCGGGTGCCGCACCTTCCACCATCTTCTTCCGCACCGCAGCGTCGGACACGCTGCTGGCGAAAGGCCTCACGCTCTTGCTCTCGAGCGGCGAGAACACCGTCGACGGCGGCGCCCTTGGCTGCCAGACGCTGGCTATCGTCAACTCCGACGACGACTACGGCAGGCCCATTGCCGACCGTGTGGCGCAGCTGCTCGGCCTCACCACCAGCGTGATCAGCAAGCGCATCCCGATCCCCG
>JAYUXI010000200.1:0-11008 GCA_043753085.1 Myxococcales bacterium
TTGGCGTATCGGACACAGCAGGTTGTAGAGGTATCAAACGAGTGCTCTCGGTACTTTTTACACTCTTGACCGCACGAGAGCAAGCTGACCTTCGAGGTGCCGCTCCGGTTACAATCGTACCGGTCGTCGGCGACGGGGCCGGCGCTCCCTGACACACACGAGCCTACAAAACGATTGTCTCGTCAGCGCGCCGGCGCATGACACCTTCCCGCAAGAGTGTACCTTGTGACGACGCACGTAATACCGCCGCTGCGCAGTCTTCAACGCCTGCCGCTTGGAAAGCATGCAACTTGCACAGATCGCGGCCATGAACAAGATGAACCTCGGAAATTACGAGCACTTCATTGGCGTGCTGAGCCAAAAACATGGCGTTTGAACACACGTTTCGCATACTCGGCGCGATGAAACTGCGCAGGAACGCGTCGCTCGTGCTGCTGCTCGTGGCGGCGTTGAGCATGTGGGTGGCCTGGCTGATGCTCGGCACGGTGTCGATCTATGTTCGCTCGGAGCGGGCTCGGCTCGAAGTTACGCAGAACGCCTTCCCCGTGCAGTCCGAGGTCGACGGGATCGTGTCCACCTGCGCGTTGTTTTTGGGTGGCCATGTCGAGGTCGGCGATGTCCTCGTTCAGTTGGACACCAAGCCTCTAGAGCTCCAGCTTGTCGAAAAGGGCGCATCACTCCGTGGACGAGAGCTCGCGCTGAACGCGCTCCGGTCATTACTCGAGGCGGAGACGCGCGCTCGAGATTCGGTTTCGAACCTGGTTACCGATACGCGGCACGTGGCGGTCGCCCGAATTTCGGCAGACGAGCGGAGTGCGGCGTTCAAGAAGACCGAGAGCGACATGATGAAGAAACTGCGCGCCGAGGCGCTCGCGTCGGGACTCGAAACACTCCGCGCCGAATCGGAGCACGACGCGGTGCGCAAGCAACTCGCTCTCACCCGGCAACAAGCGACTCTCGATACTACGAACGCGCTCACCAACCTTCGCGATCGAGAGGCTCGGATATCCAATTTGCAGAAGACGCTTGCGGACGCGGAAAGTGAGCTGAGCTTGGAGCGGGCGAGGCTGGAGACTCTTGCCTACGAGATCAAACGTCGTCAAGTACGGTCGCGTGTCGCGGGCACATTGAGCGATGTGGTGGGATGCACGCCCGGAATGACGCTCGACAGCTCGACCCGTTTGGCTTCGCTCTTGCCCGACGGCGAAGTGCGGGTGGTTGCGTACTTCTCGCCGCAGGAAGCGGTGGGTCGAGTTCGTAGCAACCAGCCGGCAATTATCCGCGTAGACAGCTATCCCTGGACTCAATTCGGGATTCTGCGGGCCAAAGTCACTCAGATCGGGAGCGAAGCGCGGGACGGCCAAGTTCGCGTGGAGCTCGCTCTGCTGCCGGACCAGGACTCATCAATTCCCCGCATGCACGGACTGGTCGCTACCGCGGAGGTCCAGACGGAGATTCTCTCGCCAGGAAAGCTGCTCCTGAGGTTGGCCGGCCAATCGTGGAACGACCCGCCCCCCAAACCCGTCGAAGGAACCGTGCCGCCGCGAGCCACGAGTAGACAATGATGAACACAATGTCTGAAGGTGGCGTACGATGAAGCTCAGCCAAACCAAAGGGAGTGTGGTCGATCAATTGCGGCTCATACCGAGCAAACGAGACAAAACGCAGGTCTCCATCAAACTGATCGACGACTTTTCGGTCCTTACGATCGACGGCTTCTATGCGGACGCCGACTACGTTCGGGAGCTTGCGATCTCATTGACTTACAGTAGTCGGCGGAATTTTTTCCGGGCTTTCAAGCTTCCGTTTCGGTCGACATGCAGCCGTTTTCTGATGCTCTCAAGCGACATCTTTCCGCCAACGCCACCATCACTTCTGACGTAGGTGACAGCTTTGTCTTCTCTGCCATTCCGGCCGAGAAACTCCCGGCCACTTACCGATCACAAACCCCGCATGTCGATTCTGACATTGAGGCAGCAGCTCGTCGATACGTAACCGGTCAGGATTGGACCTCGGCGCGCGGTTGCGGCTGAGCCCCTCAACACTGGAAACAACCACCCGACAGCGGCAACTGAGCATCGCGTTTGTCGGCGCCGGCTCGACGGCGGTAACCGTCCGGCGAACATGCTGGCCGGACGGTTACCGACGGCCGCCGCTAAGCCATCACTTCTCAGGACAGCCACGTCATCGTGCGCTGCCGCACGATGACGCACTTTTCGATCACGCGGAAGGGTCTGAACCTGGCCGGTTGCATTGCAGCTGCTAGGGGCTGCGGCGTAGTGCCTGTGTCTACGAAATCGGGGGAAGGCCAAACCTCTTCGGACATGTGTAAGCTACGCATGCGCTGCGAAGGGAGATGATTCAACTTCTATCCATTGTTCTTACGTATGTGCAATCACCAGCAGCGTGAGCGCTCTCTTGCGGACGCACTCGATGACTCGTGCCAACGTAATCGGGTCAAGTGCCGCAAAACTCTCGTCGAAAATGACTACTCTAGCGTTCTGCAGGAGCGCGCGAGCCACGAAGACCCGGCTGCGCTCACCATGAGAGAGATGCCATCCTGTTTCACCCAATAGCTGTGCCGCGCCCGAGGGCATCTTCGACAGAACCTCGCCAAGACCAAGTTCTTCGCAGATTTCTTGCGCATCGCGAGTCAGACCTGAAGACCCGTACTTCGGATCGACGTTGAACGAGAACGTATTGCCGAACACGTGGTTTTCGTGAAACTGCGGCACGGAGGCGACCAGTTCCCGCCACTGAGACTGCGCCGACGAGCTGGGATCGAGACCCGAGAGAAGCAGTGTTCCGCCGCTCGCCTTGAGCTCACCGGCCACCAGCTTGACGAACGTCGTCTTCCCTCCGCCAGACCTACCTTCGACCAGGACTCGCTCTCCGCGCGCAATGCGAATGCTGGCGTCGGTCAGGACTGGTCTGCCGCCTGGGCGGTAGGAAAACGAGATTGTTGAGGCGGCCAGCGCGGTCGGCAGCTCCTCCGTATTTGGATTTTCCTCTTCGCGACGTGGACGTTCCCGTTGAATGCCAGCGGCGAACAGTGGTTCGATCGCTCTCCAGGCGGCATACCACGCTACTGCAGTCGACAAAAAGCCAGCGAACTCGTTTAGCGCAAGTGTCACTAACACGGTGCCGAGCGCCGGCAGGGACAACGTTGCGAGCGAGTCTCCGCGTACGAAGAAGTACAGCAAAAAACAACCCGCGGCGGTCATCCATATTCTCCCGAGCAGCGCGGCAGCAACACCCAGCTGGTCGACTGCGACGAGAGAGCTTTGGTAGGCTACGAGCAGCCGGTCTTCGGCTACGTGACGACGTGCCGGATGCTCCTGCGCCGCGCGCGTACGATGGCCGATAACCTTGTCCGCTACGTCTTCAGTGCCGGAAAGACGGAGGCGGTAAGAAAGCGTGTATGCCGAATTGTAGCGCCACGCTACGACGGCTGCTCCCGCCAGGAACGCGAGTGTGAGGGTCAAGAAGGGAAGCGGAACGGCGCTGGTGGCAAACACGCCTAAGGCGGTGGCCAGCAGAGCGAGAGGCCCAAACACCGCGAAGAGCTCCAGGACGCTAGTGCGTTCGACGACGCTCGCCTCGTTCAACTTCGCAAGCGAAGCTCCGTAACCCTCCCGTCGCAGAACGTCTTCACTGACGTGAAAGGTTCCCTCGAGGGTTCGACGCCGCACGATGGCAGAGATGGCGAGTGTGAGCCGGCCAGCGAGCAACGTAATCCAGTACGACAGCGGAACGGTGGCGAGCGAAGCCAGCGTCCAGGCTATCACCCGTCCAAGGTCGACCAAGCCGTCGAGCGCGGCTTGGCCAAGCGCGAACGCCGCACCGCCCACCAGAAGCGTACGGAGGGCCGAAAGAACAACCAGACCAGCGAGAGCGCGGCCACCTCGCTGTTCGCGCAACTGACCCCACAATGACGTAGCACTGTCGCGCTTGAACGAGACGAAGCTTTCCTTGGTCGTCTCTTCTTGCTCCACCCGCATAAGTTGGAGTGCCGCATCGCTACCACCGGGCAGGTCGCGCAAGACGTTTTGTATCCACTGTTTCTCTTCTGGCCGACGCGCCAAAATCTCGGTCGCCAGCTGCGCGGTCCGGAAACGCACCTCGCCTCCATTTGGAAGAAGCACCACGCAGCGAGAGCCGTGCACGATGACTGCAACAAAGCGCACGCTTCCATCCGGCTGCGGCAGCTGGAACATGGCCGCTTGCTGTTCTCGCAACAAGGAGGCCAGCTCCGAACGCGGTACCGAATGAAGCTCGGACTCGACGCCCATTCCAAGCGGCGCACTCAGCAACCATTCCATGAGCTCACGAGTATCAGCGAACTTTGCAGGCATCGGATGCAGGCGTCCATGCTCCACGGCAAGGTCGGCGCGCACGAGAAGCGCTTCCAGGCTTTCGCGAAATCGATGGCGCGGCCACGCGTGCACAGTCTCGTCGAAGCGCGTCATCCCCCGCCTCCGAGATCCTGGATCGCGCCGTCTTCGACCCTCAGGCGACGCCAATTTCGTGAGCCCCACACCTCCTCGAGCATGCGCCGCTCGGCATCGTACAGGATGCGAAAACGCGAGTCAGTCTCGAGAAGCTCCAGAGGATGTCCATCCTCCACGATCCGCCCGCCCTCCACGACGAGCACCCGTTCGAAGTCGAGAGCATGCGCGATGTCATGGCTAACAAAGAGCATCGTGGCACGCCGCCACGCCAACCTGGCGCGAAACGCGAGGCGCTTGCGCACGGCGCGCTCGAGTCCTCGAAATGGCTCGTCCAGGATTACCAGTCGCGGCTCGTTACGCAAAAGCGCGCGCCCCAACCGCAGTCGCTGCCCCTCACCACCAGACAGCAGTCGGCCGTCAGCCCCGACGGCCGTCTGCATTCCCTGGTCGAAGGATTCGAGGACTCCAAGCAAGTCCGACGCGTCCAAAGTTTCCAGCAAAGGGCGCTTATCGAATCCGTTCGCCGCGTACTCTAGATTCTCGATAAAGCTACGGTTCCACAGCTGTACGGCGGGGTCGACCCATGCAGTTTGTCGGCGGAGCGCAAGGAGAGCATCTCCGGCAAGCTCGGTGCCATCGACTCGAATGATTCCACGATTCGGCTCGAGAAATCCAAGCAGCAAGCTTACCAAGCTGGACTTGCCCGAACCAGAATGGCCAACCACTGCCACGTGTTGCCCGGACGGAATCTGAAGTCGCACGTCGACCAGCAAGGGACTGGTGTTCAACACGACGGAAACGCTTTCGAACTCAAGCGCTACGCCGTGTCGTGTCGCGTCGGGCTTGCTCACGTGGGCCGCAGCGTCTTCTTTCGCGTAGCGAGAGATCTCGAGGATGCGCACGAAGGCAGACCGAGCCGCTGGGTACGCTTGCAGAGATCGCAGCACCGCTGTCATCAGCGCGGGTAGTCGGAGGGCCCAAAACGCGACTAAGACAAACACGCGCAGGTCCGATTCACGACGCAGACACACGTAGAGCATGCCGCCCACCAGCAAGGACGACAAGGCAGCGTCAAGGGCAACAATGGCGGCTCTAGAACGAGCCAACAGCTCACCCGTTTGCCGCCAGCGCACGAGCTCTTTCGCCTGCTCCAATCGGAAGGGGTTTTGGTAGCCGTGTAGGCGCAAGGGGCGGAAGCCACGCAATGCGTCGAGGAAGATGGTCAGCAGACGGGTGCTGTGCACCTGCAGCTTGGCGTCGGTTTCCCGCATCCGGAATCGTGCGAACAGCGAAATCGCCCAAAAGCCGAGCATGGCAACGAGCAGAACCGGCAGAAAGAGTGAATTGATCCAGACAAGTGCAGCAGAAGAGAGCACTAGTCCGAGTACGGACGACACCGTCCCGAGAACCAGCTCGGGAAAAGCTCGCCCTAGCGTGAGACCGTGCGCGCGATATGCAAGGTCGCTCGCGGGCCGAGAGCGAACGAATGTGTCGTTGACTCTCGGTAGCAACGCGAAGGTCAACGCGCGCAGGCGCAGCTCGAGGTAGCGGCCGAGAGCCCGTTGAATCCAGCGGATGACGGCTTCCAGACCGAGCACCAGCACGAAGAAGGCGGCGATCGCGACTGCGGCCCCGAGGCGTGCACCAAGGGTGGAGAAAATATGGGGCGCCGAGCTGGCCGCCCGGTAGACGATGATCTCGAGGGCCGTGGCCAATCCGGAGGCACCGATTCCGACGATGACTGCGGCGAGCGCCTGTTTCCCCGCGCTGCCCAGTAGCCCGTAGACCTCGGTCCAAATGTTTGACGGGCCCTCTGGCGTCCTCACAGGACCGCTTTGCTGCGATGGTCCACCGGCCGCACTCGGAGCGACCGGAACAGACGCTCGGTTGGGGTCGAACAACGCGAGAAACACTGCTCCGGACACGGCCAATCCCTCCCCGCGCGGCGCGAAGGTGGCGAAGGCACGCGGCACCGCAGCAGGCTGTTGCATGATGGCAGCCAGCGCCTTGTCAAACGCCTGTTCGTTCCACTTCGGTCCGCGTCCTGGGCTTGTGCGCGTGAGCCGGTTTACCATGACGAGAGCGGCGTGGAAGGCTGCGAGCTGGCCGGCCTCTGCTGGACGAGAAAGCACTTCGGCCGCCTGAACCGCACGAGGCCCCGGCAGCAGCTGCGAGCACGTGGAGATGGCGGCCGTGCGGATGAAGCTGGTCGCGTACCAGTCGCGCCACTCCGAGCCTCGAATCAGATGCGTATGCAACATCAAGCGAGACTTGAGCTCTTTCATCCTGATCCAGGAACGGCCTGAACCCGGATCCATCAGATGAACCCAGTCCCCGATGACGCGCCACACCACGACGAAGTGCGGGGGCTGTCCTAGTGCTCTGGTGATCGCGATCGCTGGCAGACGCTCTGCGAGAAACTCGAAGACATCGTCCTCGGGCACGATGTGCTGACAGGCATCGATTCCGAATTCGACCGAAATCTCTTCCAGAGCATCAATCGAGGTGCCGTCCGTACCCGTCTGGCATCGTTGTCGCAGATCCTCGTAGTTCGCGTCTCGCCCATAACCTTTCAGAAATGCGGAGAGGGCAGCGACGCCGCAGTCCATCGCGGAGATCTGCAGCAGCTCGGGTGCGAAAAAGGAGCGTTTCATGCGCCTGCGCGGGTTCGGCCGCGGCCAACCCGCAGACGTGACGAAGCGCTCACGGGACGCTCCCCAGGATCACGCCGAGGTCCTCGGGACTGCTTCGTGCGGCGCGCCGAAAAGACTCCGCCGATGCGGCAGAGATGAACTCACGCAGGAAGTCTGCGTAGAAGGTCGACCAAGTGTGCACGACCACGGAAAAGCGAAGGGGGTTGGCGCGGAACTCGAGGTAAAATGGCACAAGCTCTGGATCGAGCTCGGACCATGTGAAGCCACTCACCCGGCTCAGAGCAAGCGTCGCGGCGATCTCCTCGGCAATGTGCAGGTTGCTGCTGGGATACGGAATGCGGTCCGCAGCAAAGTCGGCGCAGAACCTCGCCACATCGGCAGTGACATGGGCCATCCGTTCCAGGAGTGGTCGCCGCACTAGCATGAGTCCTGTATTGAAAACCGGGACGGTGAGGCCGCCGAGCGCCGCAAAGATGTACTTTAGCTGCCGATGCTGCAGCTGCGGCGCGATACGCGTGCCACCGCACCACGTCGGAGCGCGATTGGTGCCGACCTCGCGGCGCGCGGCAAACATGGCGGATGGGACGCGCTCGAACAGGAGCTCCGGCGAACGAAAAAAGTACGTATCAGTGTCGGCAAAGAGTATCTCGTCCGCTCCCGTGTCAATCATTCCCGCCCACTTCAAACCAGTTACTGGGAGTGACGCGTGCTCCACGCCTTGCCGAATCTTTACGTTTCCACAACGTTGAAGTTCCTCGACGAGTGGCTCTTTGAAGCCGCCGAAAACATTGACTAGTATAGGAATGTTCGAAAATCGACGCGCGCTACGCACGCTCGTTAGCAACATGAATGCATGGCTAGGGGATTCGTTGACGGCGTACACGAGAAGCCGCTCGGGAGATGGCGAGGACCCTCTCATTCGATGGTCAGAACCTTCAATGCTGGTGTCGCCCGCAGGATCTCGTAAAAGCTCCGTATCTCGCTTGAATACCGATTGCTCGCAATCGTCGATCCCCCCCGCATTCGCGATTCGAGCTGATCTACGGCGACTCCTTCGGCTACGAAACGTGTAAGGCGAATGGCGTCCTCGCCGAGTACGAGACCAAGGGCGTTCTCACCGTCCTCGTTTCGAGCCATTTGCCCAAACAGATCCATGAAGGCATCCAACGGATCGCGCTCCGGATACCGAGCAGTCATGAACTGGAGCACCTGGGGCCGTGTGTGAGAATTAAGAAGCACTGCCAACAGAAATCGCTCCTCGGCATTCTTCGTAAATCTGCGCCCTGCGATGAGCTCGCGCTCACGATGAAGAAACGCGATCGAAGCGCACAGCTTTCCAATCAGATCTGCGCCGTGACGCTGCTCGGCCTCCGCTCTCACTTCGAGGAAACGTTCGTCTTCGTAGCCTACCGCGTTCGTTTCGTTCGAGATCTGAGCATCTAGCGCATCGAGCCGCAGAAAGGTTTCCTCCAACGTGGCGCCGCTGATCGCTGCGCGGGCTGCAATGTAGTAGGCGGCTCGATCAATGGAGTTCAGGCCGTCGAGTGCAGCGCTTTGCACGCGCTGCAACTGCGTCGTAATTGGATCGCGAGCGACGTGCGGATAGTGGTACAAGTACTGGGGCAAAGCATCGCGGTTCTGCTTCGTACGCACGACGACGGTCGACGACGGATAGTCGAGATGGAACAGCGCATGCGCAAATGCGAAACCGGCATGGATCTCGCGCGTGTCTCCCACCTTCAGCAGCTCACAAAACTCGGTCTGTACCGTGCCTACGAGAAAGCGGCTGTTCACACGATGCGAGCAATCGAAGGTGCGGCGGGCATGCAGACTCGAGCCTCCGAGAACTTGAAACGCTCCGGAAAACGCATGTTGGTGGGTCGCCGTAGTTCCGTCGAACCAGAAGTACACGTCGATCACGAAGTGCTCCGCGAAAAAGACGGTCACTGGAGGCTGCCCAAAGCTCAGGTCCTTCGAAAACTGTTGCGGTAGCGCCAGGTCACCGGCGGCCAGCGACGCGAGGAGCGCCAGCGGCTCGACGCTCTCGTGGGCTGGGTCGGCTGCAAGAAAGTCCCTCGCAATCTGGACCAAGGCATTTTCATCGTAGTGCGCTCGTCGGAACGCTTCCTCGATGCCAACCCCAAGTCGACGAAAGTACTCGAGCGTCACTTCAGTTCCCCCTATGCCCCATCGCGCGCTCTTCGTCGGAGCGGAAGGCGAAGAATCGTGGACAGAGGTAGTTCGTCACGACTCTCTCCCCGTTCTTCTCGCGAAGTATGGAAAGGTACTTGTGGATGCACAACTCGTCGTCGAGGCTGTGGCACGCGAGCGCGTCGAGCGCCGCGAGATAGGGACCCTGCGGGATGCCTTCACGCTTCATCAGCGTAGAAATGCGATGACTGAGTGCTCCGTCCGAAAGGAGAACGTCGCCTTTCAGTGAGAGGCCCATCGGCGACGTCGGAAAGTGAAACGTGAGGCCGGTCACCTCGTCGCCACGAACATGGTAGCAAAGGATCAATCCCCCTTTTTCACTCGAGAGAGGCTCGGGAACCTGGCCATACAGCGCGTTGATCGTGTCATCGACATCGGTAGGCCAGTGGTCCGGCGCCAGCGCGTGAAAGGCTCGGAGCGCGCTCACTTCGAACGAAACGAGGTTGATGTAAACCTTGGTGCGCGCTTCAGCAGGTGCTGCAAGATCGACCGAGAGCCACGTGTGCTCGTTGGCTAGAACGGTGCTGAGCAACTTCGAGAAACGGGGTGCGCCTAGTTCCACCAGCGCTCTCTGGACTCGTTCCTGCGAATTTCGGGAGACGCTGAAATAGGCCTGAAACTTGCCACCCGCTGGGTCTGGCCCACACGCAAAGACCAAACGGTGAGGAGTGCTGTCGACGGGGAGAAAGATGGATTCTACTCGGGAGAATCCGTCGAGACGAGCGCCGAAACCGTCGCGTATCCGTTCCGCGATGCGCCGCCCCCCGCGCCAGGCTTCGAGTTGGACTTCCTTGGTGCCCTTGGCAACTGCGGCGTCGACGCAAAATCGGACCGCTGGCCCACTGGACGCGCCAAGACGCAGTGAGATCTCCAACGGCGTACCGTCGAAGCCAATCCAGTGCGCCGGGTGGAGCGGCTCACGAACCTTGCGTTCGGGTAACTCGGAGCACATGACCTCCAGCGCGGCGGTTGCTTGGGGTATCGTGTCGCGGGTCTCGTCGTAGAGGTTCATCACGCGCGTGACGGCTTCGCGGCAAGCGTCACGCAGCAGCAGTTCGTCGTAGCGATCTCGCATCGTACGCCTTCAGAAAGATAACGGTGAAGTGGTGAACACGGAGTGTCGAGCCACTCGGCTGGTCCCCACGGTCGGCTTCTTGAGCGTCAAGTAAAGCGCCACCCCCGCCGCGATGACGGTGGCTCCGATCAGGACGTCCGACGTGATGCTGAGAGACCGCATCGTGCGGTAGTCGGAGCTGACGTCGTCTCCGCTGGCGCCCACGGTTCCTACAGTTTCGTTGTAGCTGCCGCGCGCTCTCAGCGCGAGCACGCCCGTCGTAGTGGCCCCGACGGCCAGTGCGCCCGTGGCGACCCAGCCAATCCAGGGAATGGGGCGAGAGGGGCGATCGACGATCGTGGTGGTGCTGGAGCGGACGGGGGCCAGCATCACGGCGCGCGTTTCGTTGCCGACCAACTCGACGAGAGCGGTCGCCGGCGCGTACCCCACGATCGTGGCAGTGATCTTGCGCCGGCCGGCATTGACGGTGAGCTCGTTGGGGAGGGGGGACTTTCCTAGTGAAACGTCGTCGATGGTGACATCCGCTCCTGCCACCGTGACCGTGATACGAAGCTTGCCGATCCGACCCTTCAGACGCTCGAGCTGGGATTTTACTTCCGTGGTGCGAGCCGGCTCGA
>JAYUXI010000201.1:0-4575 GCA_043753085.1 Myxococcales bacterium
GGCATGGCCGACTGGGGCACCGAGGGCTTCGTGTACGTGTCGGCTGCCGACGGCACCTTCGCGAGACCGCGCATGCCGAAGCACATGCCGCCGCTGGCGCCCACGCGCGAGGGCAAGCCAGGCGCGCTGGTGCTGCCGCGCGCGTACCACGTGATCGACGCGATCCGCTGGCGCGGCGCCGAGTGGGCTTCGACCGGCTCGGTGCCACCGTCGCAGCGCGCGTGGCGCGATGCCTCGCCGGGCGCGCTGCATCGCGTGAGCGCCGACTTCACGAAAATGATCTACGCCGTCGACTATCCGAACCCGTACCGGAACGGCGTGTGGAGGCTCACGTTCCTGGTGCGTTTCGCGGGCAAGCTGCTGGCGGGCATCCAGGACTACGACGGCGTCGAGCCCAACGACTACGTCGTGGTCGACTGCGTGAGCGACGATCCGGCCACGTGTCCGGCCGGCGCGAAGCTCACCGTGACCGGCAAGCGCGTGACCGAGAGCGGAACCGCGCAGACCGTCCGCTGGTACGCGGACGGCCATGGCCGGCTCTACTGGATCACCTGGAACCGCGATGGCGTGGTGGTGCGCGTCAGCACCGACGCCGCGACGTGGGACGTGCTCTCGTTGCCGGCGGGCTCTGGCCGCCCGACCGACGTGATCCGGACCGGCGGTCGGCTCGTGGTCATGGCCGAAGGCGGCCTTTACGCGACCGACGCGGCCAAGCTCGTGCCCACGGCCGACGATTGGACGCAGATTGCCGCCGCGCCGCTGCCCGCGGGCAAAAAGCCGAAGAGCCCGTTCGTGCTGGACGACCTGTTTTGCGGCGCGCCCCTGGCCGTTCTGGACGGCACGCTGTACGTGGGCAGCCAGCGGAGCGGGGCGCTCTACAAGCTCGTGGGGTCGCCCTGACCGTGTGCTAGACGCCGGGGTCATGCAGCTCGAAGGGACGTACACCGCGCTCGTTACTCCTTTTGCGGATGACGCCGCGCGCACCATCGATTGGAAAAACTACGAGGCGCTCCTCGAGAGCCAGGTGCAAGCCGGCGTGACGGGGGTGGTGCCATGCGGTACCACGGGCGAAACGCCCACCCTCACCGAAGCGGAGCACCACGAGGTCGTGCGTCGCACCGTCGAGATCGTCCGCGGCCGCGTGCAGGTCATCGCCGGCGTGGGATCGAACTCCACGGCGCACACGGTCCACCTGGCCAAGGCGGCCGAAAAAGCCGGCGCCGACGCGGTCATGGCGGTGGTCCCGTACTACAACAAGCCGTCGCAGGAGGGCCTGCTCGCGCACTTCGCCGCGGTGGCCGCCGCCGTGGGCGTGCCCGTGGTCACGTACAACGTGCCGGGCCGCAGCGCGCAGGATCTCCACGCCGACACGCTCATCCGGTTGCTCGAACGCGCGGCCAACGTCGTGGCCACGAAAGAGGCTACCGGCAACGTGCTTCGCGCCCAGGAGCTCGTGCGGCGCGCGGGCGATCGCCTGAGCGTGCTTTGCGGCGACGACGCGCTCACGCTGCCGATGATCGCGGTGGGCGCGCGGGGCGTCATCAGCGTCACGTCGAACGTGCTCCCGGGCGACGTGGCCGAAGCCACGCGGCTCGCGCTGGCTGGACAGTTCGCCGAGGCCCGGCGCGCGCACTTCGCGCTCTTGCCCCTGCACGAGGCCATGTTCCTCGAGCCGAACCCCGCTCCGGTCAAGGCCGCCTTGGCGTTGCACGACATCGGCAACGGGCTCACGCGCTTGCCGCTCCTGCCGGCATCGGCGGCCGTGCGCGAGCGCATCTCCACGTTGCTGGCGCTACGCGCTGGGCGCACCTGATGCGCTTGGCGGTGTTCGGCGCGTCGGGCCGCATGGGGGCCGCCGTGATTCGTCTGGCTGAAGCGGCGGGCCACACGGTGGTGTTTCAGGCCTCGGCCGAAACGAATGCCCTGCAGGCATTGCCCGCCGCAGACGTCGCCATCGACTTCTCGCACGCCAGCGCGTTCGAGCACGTGGCCTCGGCCTGCGTGGCGTCCGGGCTCGCGCTCGTGTCTGGTACCACCGGCTTCGGCGGCGCGGCGCAGGCGGCTCTCGCAGAGGCTGCGCGGTCGATCCCCGTGCTCTGGGAGCCCAACTTGTCAGTCGGTGTGTTCGTGCTGACTACGCTCGTGCGCGAAGCGGCGCTGCGCCTGGGCCCCTCGTTCGACGTGGAGCTGGTGGAAACGCACCACAAACACAAGCTCGATGCTCCCAGCGGCACGGCGCTCCGTCTCGCCGAGTCCGTGCATTCTGCACGAGAGCTGCAACTTGCCTTCGGTCGGCACGGCGCGCGCGCGCAGCGGCAGCCCACGGAGCTGGGCATCCACGCCGTGCGCGGCGGCAGCGTCGTCGGCGACCACACCGTCAGTTTCTTGGGCGACAGCGAGCGCGTGGAGCTCACGCACCGCGCCGACAGCCGTGACGTGTTCGCGCAGGGCGCACTGCGCGCCGCCGAGTGGCTGGTGGGCAAGCCCGCCGGCCGCTACGGCCTCGGCGACGTGCTCGCCATCTGAACGCATCGCGCGCGGCTCAGAACGTGCCGGAGAGCCAGAGGCCGTTCGTGGAACCCAGGCTAGGCTGCACGCGCACCGTGGGCTCGAGACGAGCCCGTTGGCCCGACTCCTGGCGCTTCGAGTCAGTGGCCCAGAGCACTGCGCCGCCGGCGATCAGGGCGCCGCCCACCGCGCCGGTGACGATGGCAATGGCGCTGTTGGTCTTGGCGGCGCTCTGCTCGTTGCAGATGTCACGGACCGTGGAGGTGGTGCTGCTGAAGAACGGGCTCGAGGCGCCTTGGTCGGCGCAGACGTCCTTGCCGGAAGTGCCGACGGTGCGGGCGCCTTCGGGCGAGATCTGCCAGGTGGCGCCCGCGTTTTCCGGTGCGCTCGTGTTGCTGAGGTAGCGGGTGAGGAACACGACGCCGACGATGCCCGACGCGAGCCCTGCGCCCATCATGCTGGCGGCGATGATCTTGCGGGTGCCGAAGTACTTCGGCTCGTTCTTGCGGGGCGGGGATCCGACGAGCGGCTTGGCGCCAGGCTCGACCAAAGTGACGACGACCTCGCCGCTGGCCGGCACGGCGGCCATGCCGGTGAAGGCGGGGCAGCCTTCGGTGGTGACCGTGTGCTCGCCGGGGGTGGTTTCGGCCAGCAAGGTGCCATCGCGAAGGACGCCGATCGGCTGGCCGTCCATCTTCACGTTGCAGGTAGCCATGGCACCGGTGCCGACCACGTGCACGAAGCCGGTCTTCAGGTGCAGCAGCTGGACGAGCAGCCGCTTGGCGATGTTCCGCAGCGCTTCGTCGTTCTGGTCACGTAGGTTGACCGGATACGACACTTCCACGGAGTTGTCGGGCTTGTCCTTTACGTAGTGGTGCAGCTCGATGGTGACCTTGGCGTCGGCCGATTTCTTGAGCACGCCCCAGATGTACTGCGTGGTCTTCAGCTGCTTGCCGATGTCCTGTTGGCAGGTGGGATCGGGGGACTGCGGGCACTTGTTGGCCGTGGTCATGACGTCGAGGGTCTGGGTGGCCTTGCCGAGCGTGAGGCCGGGCAGCTGCCGGGCCTGATAGCGCAGCGCCTCGGTGAGGGCGTCTGCTTGCTCTTCCACGTCGTCGCTGACGACGCCGAGGATCTCGAGTGTGTCGGTCTTCACCGGCGCAGCGGTGCCGGCTGGCTTTTTGGGCTGGGCGTCCGCGGCAGACGAAAATGCGAGGGGCGCCGCCAGCGCCATCGCCAGCATCGTGGCGCTCAGGTTGCCAGGAGCCCTCGTCCACGGTTGTCGCTGCATGCGGGCAAGATACCTCGATCGCTTGCCAGCCCGCAAAGGGGTACGTTGCCCGCGTGCGGATCGTCGGAGGCCGGTTTCGTTCCCGTGCGTTGCGAGCGCCGAAGGGCGTCCGCACGCGTCCTACGACCGACCGGGTGAAGGAAGCGCTGTTTTCTACGCTGACCAGTTGCCTCGATTTTTCCGGGCTGCTGGTGCTGGACCTGTACGCGGGCACAGGGGCGCTCGGGCTCGAAGCTCTGTCGCGAGGAGCCCAGCGGGCGATCTTCGTCGAGAGCGATCGCGAAGCCCTGCGCGCCATCGAGCACAATGTGGGCACCCTCGGCGTGGCGGCAGAAACGCAGATCGTTTCGAGTTTGGTCGAGCGTGCCCGCCTGCGCGGCCCGTTCGACCTGGTGTTCGCGGATCCGCCGTACGAGCTCGTGAAGGACGGCACCTTTCGGAAGGTGTGGGCTGGGCTCGGGCTCCAGGGCGGCATCCTGGTGCTGGAACACTCGTCGCGGGATCCGGCGCCGGATCTGCCCGGGCGCCAGGTGGTGTCCGCCAAGGTCTACGGCGACAGCGCCCTCACGATCTACAAGCCAGAGTGAATCGCACCGAGACCGCGAAAGCCGGGGTATACTCTCGACCTCTTCCAATGAGCAATGCACCCCCTCCCACGTCCGTGCCGCCCGTGCCGCCCACGTCCGGCTCGAACCGCACCTATGCCATTCTCGCGCTCGTTCTCCTCTTGGGCATGGGCGGTCTTCTCTACTGGAAGTTCCAGGGCGGCGACGTCG
>JAYUXI010000202.1:0-1768 GCA_043753085.1 Myxococcales bacterium
ACGCGGTGCGAGTAGACGGTGATGGCCAGGCGGCAACGGTCGTCGCCTTCCGCCGCGAGGCGCTCGATGTCACGCAGATCGGGACCCGCACCCGAGAGCCCCGCGAGGCCACTCTGCTTGGTGAGCAGTGTGTCGAGCTCGTCGACGGACAGGCCCGCACGGAGCAGCGCCACGAGCGCGCCGGGATCGATGTCGCCGGAGCGCGTGCCCATCACGAGGCCATCCAATGGCGTGAGCCCCATGCTGGTTTCGGTGGAGTGTCCGAGCTCGATTGCGCACGCGCTGGCGCCGTTGCCGAGGTGCAGGCTGACCACGCGCAGCTCGGCCAGGGGGCGCCCGAGGTGGGTGGCGGCAAGGTCGGCCACGTACCCGTGGCTGGTGCCGTGGAAGCCGTAACGCCGGATGCCGTGCCGGGCGGCCACGTCGCCGTCGATGGCGTAGGTCTTCGCGCGTCTCGGCAAGCGAGCGTGGAACGCCGTGTCGAAGACGGCGACGTGCGGCACGCTCGGCAACGCTCGGCGCGCGGCGCGGATGCCGGAGAGGTTGGCCGGATTGTGCAGGGGAGCGAGGGCCGCGCACGCTTCGATCGCCTGCTCGGTGCTCTCGTCGATCACGCACGATCCCTGCAAGTGCTCGCCGCCGTGCACCACGCGGTGACCCACGGCTCCGACCTCGAACGCCGCCGCGCGCTCCAGCACCTGCGCCACAGCGGTATCGTGCGTGACGCCGCCCTCGCCGATGCGCTCGACCGACACCGTGAGCAGCGGCTCGCCGCCCTGCGAGTCGAGCAGCTTCGCCTTCAAGGTCGACGAGCCCGCGTTCAGCACCAGTACGTTCATGCGCGCGGGTCTACCACGCCTCGAGACGAGAGCCTCGCCGCGCGGGGTACCACCTACGCGTCACTGGTACGCGTGCGCCTTCCAGCGAAGGGCGCCGTCCTCCGCGCCGAGCGCGAACGACTCGGTGCCTGCGCAGCAGAGCACCACGATCGAAACCATCCGGCGCCGGGGCTTTCGGCGTGTTGCCGAAACCCTGGCCCTCGATCGGGAAAAAAGCGGCTTGGTCGGACCGTGGCGGTGAGCGGCACGCCCGTCTTCGCGCTGTCGTAGCGGTAGACGCCGTGCGCCCCTACCAAACCGAGCCGAAAGAAAGCGTTCATCCCCCCTAGCTATCGACCGAAGCCAAAGGGTCAAAGCAATGCGCTATCATGCCGGGCTCGTATGAGTGCACCCGACACCGACCCCAAGGCCCCGAAAACACCCGCAGACGACGCCCCCGGCAACTTCGTACGCGACCGCATCGCCGAAGACGTGGCCCAGCAAAAGGTCGGCGTCGTCATCACGCGCTTTCCGCCCGAGCCCAACGGATACCTACACATCGGTCACGCCAAATCGATCTGCCTGAACTTCGGCATGGCCCAAGAATTCGGTGGAGTCTGCAACCTTCGCTTCGACGACACCAACCCGGAAAAAGAGAGCGAAGAGTACGTACGAGCCATCAAGCGCGACATCGCGTGGCTCGGGTTCGAGTGGGGCGAAACGGAGCTCTACGCGTCTTCCTACTTTGGTCAGCTGCACGAATTCGCGCGGGGCATGATCGAGCGCGGCGAGGCCTACGTCGACGATCGCACCGGCGAGGAGATCAAAAAAACACGCGGCGACTTCCACACGCGCGGCACCGAAAGCCCGTGCCGCGTGCGTTCTGCCGCCGAGAACCTGGATCTTTTCGAACGCATGAAAGCCGGCGAGTTCGCAGACGGCGCCATGGT
>JAYUXI010000203.1:0-4570 GCA_043753085.1 Myxococcales bacterium
CTTCGCCTGGCACCACGTAAAAAACGTCCGACTGGATGTGGCCGGGCTGGATCCGATCCATCAGCTTCACGAGATGCGTGAAGGTTGCACGGTTCCACAGCATGGTGGGGTCCACGGCGCAGGCCTGCGCCAGACCGATTCCCGACCCACTGCCGCGGACCACGAGCCACGCGAACGTGACGTTGCAAAAGAGCTCGCCGCCGTGGCCGCGCATCGGACCCTGCCCGGGGTGCATGGATGGAGTGCTGCGCGCGCCTTTCTTGGTGGTGAGCACGGCGGCGTAGTCGCGGAACATCGTCTGCGCCTCGACGGCGTCGTCCGAATAGTCCCAGATGCCGCGTGCGCAGTGTGGCAGCTCGCGCAGCAAGAGCGCCGACACCGAGGCCCAGTAGGTGGCCTTGTCCGCGCGGGATGCACCGGTCTGGTGGGCGCGCGTGAAGCCGCGCAGGTGATCGATCAACCCCAAGCGATGCCCGTCGACGCGAATCGACAGCTCCATGGCAAACAGCGCGCGGCTCACCCGCCGCCTCCGCCGAACCCGCGCGACCAGCTGTCGCGTTGGCGGGCCATCTGCGCGCCGAGGATGATGCCACCGGCGACGACGACCGGCACCATGCCGATGGAGCGAGTGGTCTCGGCAGGATCGGGCGGCGCCAGTTTCCAGCTGCCGCCCTTGCCGTACGCGGTGCCGGGGCCGCCGAAATAGGTGGCGCGGAAGGTGGCGTAGTCGTCGGCCTCGCCGGCGAACGAAGACGGCGGTTCGCCGAGCGCGGCATAGCGAGCCGGGCGCACGGCGTCGGGCGTGGGCAGGTTCGCGTTCGGCTTGGCGATGCTCGGCACGAACCGAAGAAAGAAGTCGGAGCCGTAGAGCATGTGGACCCCGATGCCTGCGGCGGCCCATTCGGCGAACCGGCCATGCAGATCCTTGGCCTCGTCTGCCACGGCTGACACGGCGCGCAGTATGAACACGTGCTGGATGCCGAGCTGCTTCATCGCGGCGGCGGGCGGCGCCGCCGCGCGGTACCGGTTGTCGAACTTCTCTTCGCCGGCCGGGAGCGGCAGCGTGCGATCGGCGTCGAGCACGAACGCCGGCGGCGCACCGCTCTTGCGCGTGGCGCCGGAGAAATAGGCCTGGAAAACCGTGAGCGCCGCCAGGGCTTGGTGCGAACGCACGACGCCGCGCGGATGCGGCCAGTTGGGCATCACCAGCACCGGCGCGAACCAGGTCGCGGCTCCGGCCGCGACCGCCACGGACTCGGCGCCCGGCAAATCGATCATCAGCGCGCACGCTTCCGGCACCCGCGCAAACAGCCGCGCGATGGCGATGCCGGTGCGGAACGATGCCCCGAGCCCGGCTTCGACGACCGGCACGTAGGCTTCGACGAAGGGCTGCATGACCGAGGTGTCGGCCGGCGCGGGCTCGACCGGCGTGGCGGTGGGAACCTCGAGCAAGGCCGCTTGCTGGAACGGCCGGAGAGCCGGGTCGATGGATCCTAGCGTCAGCGCCGCGAGCTGCTGCCGCTGCACCGCGCCGGTACTTGGATCGAAGTCGGCGGCGAGGTTGCCGAGGGTGAGGATCTCGCCGTTGGCGCCGAAGCTCCAGCCGTAGCGCCGTTGCATATCGAGCGCCGCGCGATTTTCCGTGCTTTCCGGCGCGTCGTCCTTCGTGCAGTCGGCCACGATGGCGGCGCAGCCAGCGGTCAGGGCGACGCCGCCCAGACCGAGAGCAATCAGCGTAGTGCGGCGCGACAGCTCGCCCTGCACGGACTTTTGCCACCACTGCGCGCCCGCGATGGGCGGCTCGTCGAGGAAGGCGATGCGTTCGAAGTCAGCCATGTTGACTCGTCAGGGCGCGGAGCAGCGAAGGCGCGAACGGCCCGTCGACTCGGAGCGAGTAGCGAAAGTGGGGAGCTGCGCGGACGCCATGGTAGTCCGCATCATTGAACCAGAATGCGTGCGCCGGAGCCACATGCTCGGTACGCTCGTTTTCGTCCCACACGAACAGCTCCTTGTTGCCGGCGGGGCAGAACATCAGGAACTCGGCCGGCGCGGCGTCGCGTTCGCCGTCCCGGTGCACCGTGCCGTGATCGCCGCCGCGGAGGCCGAAGATTCCGGCGCGGCCGATGCCGTCGAGTGGAAGCGAGCGCAAAAAAGCCAGGGTTCGCGGCAAGAAGGTTTCGGCCTCGCGCGTGAAGCGCTTGCCGGCGAGGCGGTCCTTGTCTTCCCAACGCTGCACAGGCATGAGCTCGTAGAATGCTTTCCAGGGAAAGTACACGCCGTGGCGTGCTTCGAGCCAGAGCATCTGCGCCCGCGACAGCGGCACGGCGCGCTCTTCTCCGAAGCTGGTCGCGCGTGGATCGGTGGGGTAGGGCGCCGGATCGTCGGCGAGGCCACGGAACGTGGCGAACTCGGCGGCGTCGAAGGCGGCGATCACCTCGCCGTAGTCGATCTGTACCTCGGCCTGACGCGAAGGAGCTGCAATCTGCATGGATCGGTGGCTGCCGCCGGTATAGGTGGTCGGCAGGGTGGCGAGGGCCAGACAGATCTCGTCGTGCACTGCGTCGAGCGCGCCGAGGTCGAGCAACTCCCCGAGGTCCACGAAGGGTTTGCCGAACACGGATGCCAGCGCCACGACAGGCAGCATGGCATTTGCTGGCGGGTTTCGCTAAGACTGCCGCGCGTGACGGCCCGGTTTGCCACGTACGAAGCCTTTGCCGAGGCCCTCGTCGAGAGCGGCATCCTCAACGATCCCTGGCTGGACGGGTTGCCGCGCTTTCGAACCGAGCCGCTGCTGCTGCCGCGATCGCAGATCAACGAGCTGGCGGCTGCGGCCGAGGATTTGGGCGCCGCGTACGACGAGCTGGTCCAGCGCGTTCGGGACGCCGGCGACGCCGCCCAGGTAGGATTCTTCCGGCTCACGCCGTGGCAGCGCGCCATGTTCGAAATGGGCGGCGATCTGTGGCACGGCGTGGCTCGTGCCGATCTTTTCCTCACCGACGCGGGCGTCGTCACCACGGAGCTCAATTGCGACACGCCGACCGGCGAGGCCGAGGCGTGCGTGCTGGGCGGCTTGTTCGGTCGCGACGGCGCCGTCGACGTGAACCGTGGTCTGCAAGCCGCGTTCGTGGCCATGGCCCGGGTGTTCTTCGATTCGTTCGTCGAGGCGGGCGCGCCGAAGGTCGTCGGGCTCGTGTACCCCACCGAGCTCGTCGAGGATCTCGCACTGGTGCGCCTGTACCGCCGCTGGTTCGAGGAAGCTGGCTTCCGCGTGGTGCTCGGCTCACCCTTCAACCTGCGCGCCGGCGAGGGGGACACGGTGCTGCTGTTCGGCGAGAGAATCTCGTTGCTCTGGCGACACTACAAGACCGATTGGTGGAGCGAGCGCGAGACCGCCTTCGACGACGAATCGTTGCAAGACGTGGCGCCGCTCGAGCGCGAGCTCCGCCTGCTGGACCACGCGCAGCGGGCGCGCACACTGGTGGTGGTCAATCCGCTGTCGTCGGTGCTGCCGCAAAACAAGCGCGCGATGGCGTACTTCTGGGAGAATCTGCACGCATTCTCGCACCGAACCCAGGCCACGGTACGGCGTCTGATCCCGCCCACCTTCCGGCTCGAAGTGCGCGACGCCGACCAGCTGCTCGCCGAGAAAGACGAGTGGGTCCTGAAGTCCGACTACGGCGCGGAAGGCGACGAGGTCATCGTCGGCAAACACGCGTCGGCCGAGCTGTTTCGCGCCTCGCTGGCGCACGCGCGTCCCGGGCGCTGGATCGTGCAGCGCTACTTCGAGGCCATCGGCCTTTCCGCCGCCGAGCCCGACGTCGTGGCCAACTACGGCGTGTACCTGTGCGGGGGCCGCACCGCGGGCATGTACGCGCGCGTGCATGCGCGCACCGCCCTGACCGACGAGTCGGCGCTCAGCGTTGCCGTGCTCGCGTCGTCCGTTGCAGCTTCGTGAGAAACGCGCGCTCGAAGCGCCCGTCCACGCGGATCGAGTAGCGGAACCGCGGGGCCGGCTCCACCCCGTGGTAGTCCATGTCGTTGAACCAGAACGCCCGCGCCGGGATCGGCAGCCGCTGCGAGCCGTCCGCCGAGGCGAGCCACAGCTGCTTGTGCGGATCCGGATGCAGGCTGATCGAGTGCGGGATCTCCAGGGCCTGACCCGGCTCGCTGTCGCGGTGGTACGGCGCGTGGGCACCGGCGTCCACGCCGAACAGCACCGCGCGCCCGATCTCGGCGAAAGGCAGGGCGCGCAGGAACGCGACGGTGCGAGGAAACAACGCGCACGCGGCGGCCGAGAAGTATTTGCCGGCCCCGCGGTGCTTGTCTTCCCACCGGTGGTTTTCCAGAAAGTGGAAGCACGTCCGCCACGGAAAGTAGACGCCGTGCCGCACCTCGAGCCAGCGCATCTGCCGGCGCGAGAGCGGGCGGTCGGTTTCGTCACCAAAGATGCGCGGCGTGTTCGGTGGATCCAGCTGCGAGTCTGCGAGGCCGCAGAAAACAGCGAACTGCTCGGGCGCGAGCTCCTCGAGCACGAAATTCACGTCGCGGTAGGGATCGGCCATGACCCAAG
>JAYUXI010000204.1:0-4565 GCA_043753085.1 Myxococcales bacterium
GTCTGCGAGCACATGGGCTGGCCGCTCGGTCACGCGCTGCTGCGCGCCGACGACCGGGCCGTGCCCACGCTGACCGGCCGTGACCTTTGGCACGCGGTCGAGCCCGACCACTACGCCGCGCTTCGTGCGGCCACTGCCGCCCTGTGCCTCACGGCAAACGAGGGATTACCAGGCCGAGTCCTCGCCACCGCCAAACCGCAGTGGGGGGTCGATGCCAGCGGCATCGCAAAACCAGTCGATGCCAGCGGCATCGCGGGCGCTCTCGCGGGTGCGTTGCGCAGTGGGGTCGCGTTGCCCGTCCTTGTCGGTCCCGACGTGGTGGCGGTGCTCGAGTTCTTCTCCGAGAGCGAGGAGCCGGCCGACGAAGCGGTGCTGGCCGTCTTGGCCGACGTGGGCGTGCAGCTCGGCTGGGTGTTCGAGCGCGAACGCACCCGCGGAGCACTCGAGCGCCACGCGGCGGAGGTGCAGGCGCTGTCGCTCGCTGACGAGCTCACCGGTCTGCGCAACCGGCGGGGCTTCATGATGCTTGCTGCCCACCAGCTGCGCATCGCGTCCCGCGTGGCCCGCGGCGCTTTGCTGTTCTTCGCCGACCTGAACGGCATGAAGCGGATCAACGACACGCTCGGACACGACGTCGGCGATCTGGCCATCCAGGCGACGGCCGATCTGCTGCGACTCTCCTTCCGCGATGCCGACGTGATCGCACGCCTCGGGGGCGACGAGTTCGTGATCTTCGCCCCGGACGCGGCTCCCTCGGCGATCCCCGCGCTCCGGTCACGTGTGGCCAGCAACGTCGCGGCCTACAACGCCCGCGCCGAGCAGTCCTTCGAGCTGTCCATCAGTCTCGGAGCAGCCATCTACGATCCGCAGATTCCGCGTTCTCTCGAGGCGCTCCTGGCCGAAGCAGACGAGGCCATGTACGAGCAGAAACGCGCGCGCCAGCGGGCCCAGTCCAAGCCGAGCGCGAGCGGCGTCTGACCCTGCGCGCCCGGGACATGAAAAAAGGCGTCCCTCGGGGAGGGACGCCTGGCTGGGAAAAAGAAAACGCGTGGAGCGTTACTTCTTCTCGGCGGCCTTCTTTGCCATCTGCTCTTTCACCTTCTCGACGATCTGACGCGGGCAGGTGGCATAGTGGCTGAATTCCATCGAGAACTGGCCGCGGCCCGAGGTGGCCGAGCGCAGATCGCCGATGTAGCCGAACATCTCGGACAGTGGAACTTCCGAGCGGATGCGAACGTTGGTCGGGCCCGGCTCCTGGCCGCTGATCATGCCGCGGCGGCGGTTCAAGTCACCGATGACGTCGCCGACGTTGGCGTCGGGAACGAACACGTCGACCTTCATGATTGGCTCGAGCAGCTCGGGACCTGCCTTCGGCATGGTCTGGCGGTAGGCGGCCTTGGCGGCCGCTTCGAAGGCCATCTGCGACGAGTCGACTGCGTGGAAGCCGCCGTCCGTCACGGTGAGCTTCACGTCGACGACGGGGAAGCCGACGAGCGGACCCTTGCCGAGCAGGGACTTGAAGCCCTTCTCGATCGCGGGAATGAACTCCTTGGGGATGCTGCCGCCGACGATGCCGGATTCGAAGACGAAGCCAGAGCCCTTCTCGAGCGGCTCGATGGTGTAGTCGATCCTGGCGTACTGACCCGAGCCACCGGTCTGCTTCTTGTGGGTGTAGCTGTCGTCGACGACCTTGGTGATCGACTCGCGGTAGGCGACCTGCGGCTCACCGACGGTGGCTTCGACGCCGTGGGTGCGCTTGAGGATGTCGACCTTGATGTCGAGGTGGAGCTCGCCCATGCCCTTGAGAATGGTCTCGCCCGACTCCTGATCCACTTCGACGTGGAACGACGGATCTTCGGCAACCATCTTGCCGAGCGCGGTGCTCAGCTTTTCGGCGTTGCCCTTGTCCTTGGGGACGAGGGACACCGAGATCACCGGCGCCGGGAACACCATCGGTTCGAGGGTGGCCGGGTTGTTCTCGTCGCAGAGGGTGTGGCCGGTGCGGACGTTCTTCAGGCCGACCAGCGCGATGATGTCGCCGGCTTGCGCGATGTCGATCGCAGTGCGGTCGTCGGCGTGCATCTCGACCATGCGGCCAACGCGCTCGGTCTTGCCGGTGAAGGTGTTGAGGATGTTGTCACCCTTCTTCAAGGTGCCCGAATAGATGCGCGTGAAGGTGAGCGCCCCGAAGCGGTCGTCCATGATCTTGAACGCGAGGGCGCGGAGCGGACCGTTCGGATCGACGATGGCGAACTTGCCGGTCTCGTTGCCTTCGAGGTCGACTTCGGGCTGCGGCGAGACCTCGGTGGGGTTGGGCAAGTAATCGACGACGCCGTCGAGCACTTGTTGCACGCCCTTGTTCTTGAACGAGGAGCCGCAAAACGTGGGGAAAAAGTCGCGCGCGATGGTGCCCTTGCGGATGCATCTTTTCAGCGTGGCGACGTCCGGCTCCTCGCCGTCGAGGAACTTCGCCATCACGTCGTCGTCTTGCTCGACGGCGGTCTCGATGAGCTCGGCGCGGTACTTTTCCACGTCGGCCTTCATGTCTTCGGGGGTTTCACCGACGACGAAGTTCTCGGGCTTGCCGCTGTCGTCCCAGATGTACGACTTGCGATCGAGGAGATCGACGATGCCCTTGAAGCCGCCTTCGGTTCCGATCGGCAGGACCATGACGAGTGGCTTGGCGCCGAGCACGGTGCGGACTTGGTTGACCACGCGGTAGAAGTCGGCGCCCAGGCGATCGAGCTTGTTCACGTAGATGATGCGCGCGACCTTCGCGTCGTTGGCGTAGCGCCAGTTGGTCTCGGACTGCGGCTCGACGCCGCCGTTGCCGCAGAACACGCCGACGCCGCCGTCGAGCACCTTCAGCGAACGGTAGACTTCGATGGTGAAGTCGACGTGGCCGGGGGTGTCGATGATGTTGAAACGGTGATCTTTCCAGAAACACGTGGTGGCAGCCGACTGGATCGTGATGCCGCGCTCCTGCTCCTGCACCATGAAGTCCGTCGTGGCCGCGCCGTCGTGCACTTCACCGATCTTGTGGATCTTGTTGGTGAGCTTCAAGATGCGCTCGGTCGTCGTGGTCTTGCCGGCGTCGACGTGAGCGAAGATGCCAATGTTGCGGTATTTGCTGAGGTCGGTCATGGTCTTGGTGTTCCAGTGGTAACTGAGCAGCACTCATCACGCGAGCAGCCGCCGGGCGCCGGACCTTAGCAGCCCAGCGCCCGCAGCCCGATAACATCCTGCGGCGGAACTTCCAGCACCAATTTCTCGCTCGTCGCCGCAATCCAAGCTGCAAGGCACCCATTCACGAGATGGTCGCGAACCCCTCTTCGGTGTTTCCGTCCGGCGAGTGGGGAATGAATTGTCAAGGCCGCCGTTGGGTCCGCCGCCGCGCCAGCGCTGCGTCTCCCCTCTACGTGAGCGACATCACGTGGCTGGCAGTCGCATGACAGGAGCTCGCAATAAAACCGCGGCAGGCACTTGTGGGCCCGGGCTTCATGGCGCGTGCAGAAGTCTGCGATGCGCGTCGGGTCAGGAAGTCCGACTTGAACGCCAACGACGTCCGCAGTACCGCCCTCGCTGGCGCGAGTTCCGCAAGTGTGTGTGCGTCGACGTGCATTCCGAAGAGAGTGTGGCCGCCGGACTCGAGCGTCGCGATGGCCAAGGCAAGCGCCGCGATGGGACCCCCAACCCCTCCCGGTTCGAGCGCCACCGGAGGCCTACATTCCGCGAATTTTTCCTCGAGCCAGGCACGCGCTCTGTCTGGCGCCTGCATGGGAAGTAAACGCACGGCCCGGACCGGCGCGAGCAAGCTGTCTGCGGGCTGCTCGTAGGTCACTACCTCGCCGCTTGGCTACCGCCAGGTCGCCAAGTCACGACGCGCTCGAACGTCGCTCGCTGCAGCAGATCGGCGCGGCCATTTCGCCACGTGGCGCCGGGCCGAGCCGACGCCTCGGTGAGACGGCCCATGCGGCTTACTTCGTAGTCCACGGCTTCGACCGCCTCTTCCATGCGTGAAAACCGCCCGGTCACCTTGCCGTCGAGCGTGATCTCCCACACCTTGCCGCGTCCGCCGCGCTTGAGGACCGACACCTCGCTGGCGCGCCCCGGCTTGCGCTCGAAGTGGAGGGCCACGCCATGCCGCCCGAGCGAGAACCACGCGTTGGCAGAGATGGCCCGCACTTCTGCGTCGGTCTCCAGCGTGAGCGGGTCGAAGCGAGCAGCGCGCTCCTGGATCTCCGGCAACGTGAGCGCGCCGGCCTCGACCTCGAAACCGGGATGATCGAACAGGATCTGCTGCCACACCCGGCGCGCCTCGCTCGCGTCGCCGCCGCGCAGATCCAGATCCATGGGCACGCCGAACAGCGAGGGCAGGGTGCACAGGCTGAGTGCCGACAGATCTACGAAGTCGAGGACGAGGCAGTCTTTCTTGCCCTCGGCCAGGCGGGTACCGCGCCCTACGCACTGCGCGTACAGACCGTCCGATCGCGTGGGCCGGGCCATGGCCACGCACGACACGCCGGGATCGTCGAAGCCCTCGGTGAGCACGCCCACGTTGGTGA
>JAYUXI010000205.1:0-10986 GCA_043753085.1 Myxococcales bacterium
GGCGACGTCGCAGTCACCCGCGTTGTAGATCTCGACGAAGTCGTCGGAGGCGCCGCGAACCTCGTTGACCTTCAGATCCCCGCATTGGCCCACCAACCCGGAAGAGCTGCTCGAGCTCGCACCCGAGGAGCCGCCGCTGCTGCTGGCGCCGCCGCCCGATGCAGAGCTGCCGGAGGGGCGGGCGTCGGGCACGACGGTGCCGTCGGCGGATCCGTCGGCCGGGTCGTCGTTTGCAATGATGTCTTCGCCCGTGGCGCACGCAGAAAAGAGCGCGGCCAGCAGGAGCAGCGCAGCGCTGCAGGAAAGAAGGAAAGGTCGGACGGCCACGTATTGCTTGGTAGCACACGCCGAGAGGATCCGCCGCAGGCGGTACCCTCGCCGCGAATCGGCTCGCAACCGATTGGCCAACGGCGGGCGTGCGTGACCTTTCCGTGGCACACTCGAGTCGTGCGCCTTGCCGCCTTGAGCATCGACCTCGACGAGATCGCCAATTACCACCAGATCCACGGCTTACCGGAGCCTCAAGGGGCGTCGCGTTCGCTCGTCTACGACCTTGCGGTGCCGCGTTTGCTGGAGCTCGCAGCCCGACTCGACGTGCCGCTCACGTTCTTCGCAATCGGCAACGATCTGCAGCGCCCCGCCGCGCGCGACGTGCTCCGGCAAGCGCGCGAGCGGGGCCACGAGATCGCCAACCATTCGCTCGACCACATGTACGATTTCACGCGGCTCACGCGCGCTGGGATCCGCACGCAGGTAGAGGGCGGCGTGCGCGCCATCGCCGACTCGGTGGGGGAGCAGCCGGTTGGCTTTCGCGCGCCGGGTTACACCGTCACCGACGAGGTCTTCGCCGTGCTGGGCGAGCTCGGCGTGAAGTACGACTCGTCGGTGTTCCCGTGCCCCGCCTACTTCGCGGCGAAGGCGGCAGCCATCGGTGCCATCGCGCTGGCCGGTCGCCGCAGCGAAAGCGTGGTCGATACACCGAAAGTCTTGTACGCGCCGCGCCGCCCCTACCGGATCGGCCGGCCCTACTGGACCGCGGGCGACGGCATCGTCGAGCTGCCCATCCAGGTGACCCGCGGCATGCGCTTGCCGTTCATCGGGACGTCCCTGGCGCTCGCCGGCGTCCATGGCGCAAAGCTATTGACGCGCATGTGCATCGGCGAGCCCTTGGTAAACCTGGAAATGCACGGCATCGACGTGCTCGACGAGGGCGACGGTTTGTTTGCGCTGTCGGCCTACCAGCGCGACGTGCGCATCGAAAAGGAACGCAAGCTCGCCGTGTTCGAAGCCGTCGTGGCGACGCTTCGAAAGGCTGGGTACCGCTTCGTCACGCTGCGGGATGCCGCAGCATCCGCGTTCTGAGCGCGCGCGGCAAACCGCGTTCCTAGACCTGCGGCTCTTCTTCTTCGGGGATCGGTTGGGGACCCGCAACCATTCCGGCGAGATCTGGATCTTCGCCTTCTGCGCCGGCTGCACGCGGCACTTTCTCCTGCTTGCGTTGTTGTTTCATCGCCTCTTTTTCGCGCTGCTTGTCCTGGCGATTTCGTTCTTTTTGGCGCTTGTTGACACTCGGGTTCGACATTCAGTCACTCGTCCTGCAGAAGTTGCTTCGAAGCGGGCAGCACACCCTACGCCAAGTCGGCACGAGCACCAACCGCTGCACGCGTGTGCTCTACAATTTCGGCTTCAGGGTGGCGAGCAAACATCCCCCATTCGTCACCGAGCGAGCACGAGCGCGTGAACAGAACCTTCGCCGGATCGCGTTCGCCGGCACTGAGCGCGAGCACACCGAGACCGCTGCAGTCGCGTGGGCCGCGACCGTCTGCTTCGGGTCGAGATAGGACTTCACGATGGCGCACGCGGCCGGATGGCTCGCAGCGCAGGCTGCGCGGTAGAGCTGAGCGGCCGGTTCGCGGGTCGCCTGCTCGCGCTGTTTCGCGCGGGGGTGTCGCGCGCATGTGACGGGTTAGAGCAACGTGCCGACGAACGGCGGTGCCATGCGCCGCTTCTGCAGCGTGCCAGCCAGAAAGCGCGAGAAGATCGGCGCGATGTTCTGCGGCAGATCGTCGTCCCACTCGGCCCCGGTGATGGCGTCCAGGGCCCGCGCCGGCGCCGCGTCCGAAAGGTTGACGAAGGTCGGCACGTCGCGCGTGTCGATGCGCAGCGCCTCGAGCTCGCTCTCGAAAGTCGCCGCGTCGAGGGCGAGCAGGACGCTTTTGCCGAGGGCCGCTTGCATGAGCGGGCTCGTCAGCGTGGCCTCGAAACGCTTGCACGGAGCACAGCGCGGCGCCCGCACGTAGAGCAGCAGCGGTTGCTGCTCGCGGCGGTAGGCGGCGACGAGCCTCTCGAGCGAACGAGTTTCGCCCTCCCCGACCTGCACCAGTGCCGTCTCGCCGACGTTACCAACGCTGGTGGGCGCAGCGGGCTCGTCGAGCGGTGTGCGCAGCTTCGGTGAGATGGGCGGGTGGCCTGGCGGTAGGACGGGAGCTTGATCCGGAACGTCGGGGAAAGCGAGCTGCGGCGGCGACGCAGGCGCCGCCGTCACGGCAAGTCGCTCGTTACGGCGCTCGAGCAGATCGGCGCCAACGAGGAGTGCGAGGATACCCGCGGCCGTGCCCAACGCGCCCGCGATGACTCCGGCAAGGGCCAAGGGCGAACGCGCGCCCTTCGCGCGTCCGAGCACGACGGCGCCGACGATCACGGCGAGCACGCCGGTGATAGGACCGAGGCAGCCAAGGCTGGCAATGCCGAGCCAGAAGGCCCAATTCTCGCCGCGCCGCGGGGGCTGTGCAGCCTCGTTCATGCGATGCAGCGTAAGGCTACTTCTCGCCGTCGTACACCGGGCGCTGGCCGACGCGGCCGACGCGCTCGAGGTCGACCCCGGACTTGCGGATGAACTCTTTGGCGATGTCGCTGTCGCCGTGGACCAGATCGTCGGGTTTGCCGCGCGCCACGATCTTGCCCTGGATGACCAGCAGCGCCTGGTGCGCGATGCGAAAGCAGCTGGCGATGTCGTGCGAGATGACGATGCTGGTGATGCCGAAGCGCTCGCGCGTCTCGTCGATCAGGTCGTCGACCATCCGGCTGGTGAGGGGGTCGAGGCCGGAGGTGGGCTCGTCGTACACCAGGACCTTGGGCTCGAGCATGAGCGCCCGGGCCAGCCCGACGCGCTTGCGCATGCCGCCCGAGAGCTCCGACGGGAACTTGCCGTGGACGACCTTTGGCTCGAGGCCGAGCACCTCGAGCTTGTCGTAGATCTTTTCTTTGCGCTCCTTGGCCGAGAGCTTGGTGTGCTCGACGAGCGGGAAGGCGACGTTCTCGAACACCGACCACGAGTCGATCAGCGCCGCGTACTGGTACACCATGCCGATCTTCATGCGCACGCGGTTCAACTGGCGGTCGGACAGGCCAGCGATGTTCTCGTGGTCGAGGAAGATGGCGCCGGACGTGGGCTGCTCCAGCGCGACGATCATGCGCAGCAGGGTGGTCTTGCCGGCGCCCGAGCCGCCAATGATGACGGTGGTCTCGGCCTTTCTGCAAACGAACGAGATGCCCTTGATGACGTCTTGCTCGCCGAAGCTCTTTTTGACGTCGCGCAAGACGACCATCTCGTCGTCTTTCGGCATGCGTTCGTTTGGTTTTGCGCTGCCGGAGGCATCGACTGGACTTGCGCTGCCGGAGGCATCGACTGACTCGTTCGCCACGGTGTTTTGGTGTACACCGGTGACGCGATGAACCAAGAAGAATTCGGGCTGATCACCAAAGGTTTCAAGACCAAGGACAGCGGCGGCTTCGCCACGCTGCCGGAAGGCTCGCAGCTGACCTTCTACGTGGCGCATGCGGGCGCTAGCCTCTCGGTCTCCAAGGTCGACGGTTTCAAGGCCGACGGGCCGCTCCTGATCCTTCGCACCGTGAAGAAGGAAAGCTTTCACGTGCTGCTCGGCGACGTGTACGCCGTGTCGGCCGAAGGCGGGGGCGTCGGCGGCCTTCCCGCGCGCAAGCCGGTCGGCTTCGGCAGCTGAGCGCGCGAATTGGGCGTGTGCTCGGCCGACTAGCGGGGAGCTGGCGGCGGGCGCACGTCGAGGCGGCGCTGGCGCACGCCGCGCTTCCTCCGCAAGTGGCGCCGGAGTTTTACGCGCGACTCGGCGCGCATGCGCTGGCCTTCGCGGCGGGCCGAGCGGCGCGCGTGACCGTGGGGCCGGCGCTGCGCGCTGCCATCGATGCGACGGAGGGCGAGCCGAAGGTGGTGTTCGCCAGCCACACCGGCAACTGGGAAGCCGCGCTGGCGGGCATGGCGCAGCACTTGCCGCTGGTGGCGATCGTCAAGCGGCAGTCGCAGGCCTGGGCCGAGCGTCTCGCCTCGCGGCGCCGCGACATGGCTGGCATCGCCTCGATCCGGCCGGAGGGCAGCATGGCGGCGGGGCTCGCGGCACTGTCGCAGGGCAACACGCTGGTGGCGCTCGGCGATCAGGCTCCACACCGCCAGCGCGGAGCGGTGTGGGATCGCTTTCTGGGCCAGGACTGCTGGACCGACAAAAGCCCGGCGGTGCTGGCGGCGCGCGCGCGCACTCCGCTGTGGGTGATTGCCCAGCATGAAGATGCAGACTGCACGCACGTAGAGCTGCTGGGTTCGCTCGCTCCGAGGGCGTCGACGGTCGACGCCGTGACCCGCGACGCCACGGCGTTGCTCGATGCCTTCGTGCGCGCCCATCCGGCCGACTGGCTGTGGCTGCATCATCGGTGGAAGGACGTACCCCGCTAGCCGGACGCGTGGCCCGTGTCGTTGGCGGTGGACGCGATAGAAGCCGCGCGAGTAGATCTGCGCGCATGAAGATCCCGGCGATATGGTCCTGCCTCGCGCTCGTTTCCACCGTGGGCTGCGGCCCGTCCACGCCCGCAGCCGATTCGCCCACCACGTCGGATCTGCCCGCCAAGCCGTCGCCGACTCCAGAGCCGGTGGCCAAGCAAAACGAGACTGCGACGCCGGACGGTGGCCACCTTCCCAACGACGAGCCGCTCGTGCCCCTCAAGAAGCCGGCCTCGAAGTGGCAGGTGAACGGCAAGAGCCTCAGCACCGTCACCACCTCCGAGCTCCGCGACGCGTTCGTGAAGGCGGGCTGCGAAGCCAAGGGCGACGCCCGCGAAGGCAAGGATCTCTACGATCGCCTCAGCTTCAGCTGCCAACCGAAGGGCGCCAAGGGCCCTGGCGACGTCATCTTGGTCCGTCCGTCTGCCGCACCCGAACGCGCGAAGGAAAAAGCCAAGGCTCCCACCGAGCTCGACTCCGGCGATCACAACCTGCGTTCCAGCTGGGTGTACGATGCAAACGCCGACGCCTACCTCGAGATGTCGATGCTCGACAACGGCAAGAAGGAGCAAGCGGACAAGCTGATCAAGGCAGTTCTCAAGAAAGGAAACTGAGGCCGCTTCAAAGGCCGCTGCGCGGATCGTGACGCTGCGCGCCGGGCGGCACGCCGCCAGTCACCTGCCGAGCATCGAGCTGGCCGCGGGCCCAGAGCGTGCGCTCGACCATGGCCCGGAACGGAAAGAGCAGCGCGTCTTCCACGGAGCGTCCCTCCAGAATTCCCAGTGCCCGCGCGATCGCCTCGAGCGTCGCGAGGCCGTGCGTGTGCGCCTCTGCCCGAAGGCGATAGCGCGACGGGGCCGCCTCCGGCAACGTGACGCAGGGAAGGAGGCCGAGGCCGGGCACGCGCTTGCGCACCTTGGCGGCCTGGCGCCAGTTGCCGTCCGGCACGACCAGCGTGATCGGCTCTTGCAGCAGCGGCGCCAGCGTGGCCAGCGGCACTGCGTCTTCGGCCGGATAGAGAAAGATCGCCGTGGTGCCCGCCGGGATCGGCACCTCGTCGACTCGCTTTGCGCCGCCGTCGGCACTGAATCGTGCCTGCTCGTGGCCACGGATCACGATCTCCGAATTCGGGAGGCAGGCGGCGGCCAGCTGGCCGGTGTTGGTCGACTTGCGCCATTCGGCACGATGCATCACCAGCAACAGGCGTGTGCGCGTCTCGATGCGCGGCACGAGCGCGCAGATGCACAGACTCAGGTGCATCCTACAACCGACACAACGATGAACGATGGTGGGCCGGCGGCTCATGCCAGTCGACGTACCAGGGGCAACTGGACTCCGGATCTTCGTCGTTCGTTCACGTCTGGCAGCTCGGACAGAAATACGTGGAGCGGCCGGGCGTGGCACCTTGCAGGATGCGGACGATCACGCCCTCCTTGCAGCGCAGGCACGGCCGCTTGTCGCGTCGGTACACCCAGAAGCGCGGACCCGCGAGGCTGGCGCGCACGACGCGTTTGCCGGGCCGCACGTTGCGGCGCATCAACGAGCTGGCGGTCTGCACGATGCGATGCAGCGCCTCGTCGGGAACGTCGCGCACGAACCGGCGTGGATCGACGCGTTCTACAAACAGCGTCTCGGACTTGAAGATGTTGCCGATTCCGGCCAGCGCGCGTTGCACCAGGATGGCGTCGCCGATCGATCGCGGCGCGAGGGCACGCAGCCGGGCCACGCATTCGGCGGGATCGAAGCTGACGGCGGGATCGGCGTCGGGTTCGCTGGCCGGCGCCAGCAGCAGGTCGGGACCGAGCTTCGACAGACCAGGATCGCGCAGCTCTGCGCCGGGCTGCAGGAGTCGCAGCACGGGGATCTTGTTGCCGACCACGACGGTACCGTCGACCTCGAGCCGTAGCTGGTGCGAGAACGTGCGCGGCTTCCAGAACGTCGAGCGCGGGCGTTCGATGGAGACGCGCCCGAGCATGCGCAGGTGAATGTGCAGGCAGCGCCCGTCGTCGAAGCGGATCAGCAGGTTCTTGCCGCGCGCTGCCACCGCGGTGATCCGGTGGCCGACCACGGTGGCGGCCACCTTGTCGGGGATCTCGTGCGACGACAGCGCCTTGACGTCCTTGCCGACCAGCGGAGCGAGCTTCGCCGCGAGACGATGGATCGAGTCGCCTTCAGGCATGGGCGGACTCTGCCGGGGCCGACAGGCGCGCCCGGTTCACCAGGTGGATCAGCATGCCGCGTCGCGAGACGAACCCATGCTTCGAGAGCACCGCAGCGAAGGCACTTTCGGGCGCTGGCACGCCGTCGACCGTGATCAGTGTGGCGGAGCGACCGCGGCGTTCGGCCATGCCCAAGAGCGTGCGCGCCAGCGCGTCGGAGCGCTGCGCCACCTCCGGCGCGGTGGGCGAGAGAAACGTCACGAGCGCTTGCCCGCCGCGGCCGAGCCAGCCGATCAGCTCCCCGTCGAGCAAGATCACGCGCGCGCCCGACGTCCGCTGCGCCCCGTGCAGCGGTGCGTCGGCGATGCGCGGCCACGGCAAGAGCGAGCCCCACGGGTTGGCCGGATCGGTCGCCGCCAGCACCAGGATGCGCGGCTCGTCGGCCGGCTTCTGGCGCAAGCGCTCTTCGGCGCCAGGTAAAGCAAACTGCGTAGCGCCGCGCTCGGCCACGAAGTACCCGCGGCGCACGCGGCCCTGTTCCTCCATGGCCTTGTAGACGTCGTAGACGTTGGCGAAGCCGCCGGGCAGACCTTCGACCTGCGTGGACTCGCGCAGCACGATGCCGTAGCGCTCGAGCAGGTTCTTCGCGATCGCGGTAGCGCGCTCCGTACTCGTCGGCTCGGTGAGCCAGCGAGCCCGGCGCAGCGACCAGCGGCCCTCGCTACCGCGCGGTCCGGTGCGGGCCTGGCGTGGAACGGGACGTCCACGCCGCGTGCTTTGCTCTTCCGGGCGTCCCAAGCTGCGCAGCGGTTCGAGCGTGTCGTTGGTGACCTCGCCGGCCCACACGAGATCCCACAGCGCGGCGAGCACGTCGGTGGGGTACACGGCGAGCACGCGCGCCAGCTCGGCGAAGAAGACGGCGCCGCGGCGTTCCAGGTGCTCGCGGATCTTGCCGTGCAGCTCGCCGGTGGGCGCGTCGGTCGCGAGGTTGCGGGCCAGGAGCGCCTCGCGGTCGGCGAAGTAGAGCGCCACGCGGCCGTCGTGCGAGCCGATCGGCTCGATGCCGGCCCACACGACCTCGCCGCTCGCCAGCAGCTGATCGAGCATGTACGGCTTGTAGCCCGGCACGCGCGCCGGCAGCACGTCGCGCTCGAGCACCGACGCGGGGATCGGTGCCCCCTCGAGCTGCGTGAGGGCGCGGAGCAGCGACGCGTCGGCGAGTTTCGTGTTGCCGTAGCCCGCGCCGCCGCGCGATGCGAACGCTTCTTCCGGCGTCAGCACGTGTTGCCATTCGCTCAAGAACCGCGCGAAGGCTGCTGGCGACGCGGGCTCGATGGATTTGCGCAGCTTGCCCAGGGTCTTGCGCTTGAGTACGCGCAGCACCTCGGCGTCGCAGTACTCGAGACCGGTGCGCCGGGCACCGGGCAGGAACGTGCCCGTCACGATCTTGCTCTGTGCCACCAGCGTATCGAGCGTGGTCACGGCGGAGGCCTGCCCGATGCCGAAGCGCGCCGCGACCTCGGCGGCGGTGAACGGACCGTGCGTGCGGGCAAAGCGCGCGACGAGCGACACCAGCGCGTCTTTGGTGGGTGTCAGCAGCGCGGCGGGGAGGCCGGGCTCGAGCATCGTACCGAGGGCATCGCGGTAGCGAGCGGCGTCTTCTGCCGCCACGTAGCGAGTTTCCGCGGCCACGCGCACGCGCGCGATGCGCCGGGCGGTGAGCAAGTGGGCGAGCCACGTCTCGGCTTCGGCCCCGGCGCGGCGCTCGACCTCGCTGGGCGCGAGATCGCCGAGCCAGAGCAGAACGTCGTGGACGGCATCGGCGTGCTTGAGCGGGTACTCCAAACGCTGCAGCTGGCGCACGTGCTCGAGCACCACGTCGGCGTCGAGCAGCTTGCGCAGCTCGGCTTCCCCGAGAAGCTCGCGCAGCTGCGCGTGATCGATGGTCAGCGCCTGGGCGCGGCGCTCGGCGGCGGGCGCATCCTGGTCGTAAATGAAGTTGCCGACGAACGAGAACAGCAGCGACGCCGCCATTGGCGACGGCGAGTCGACGTCGACCACGTGGATGCGGATCTTGCGCGATTCTACCGCGCGCAGGATCTCGACCAGCGCCGGCAAATCGAATGCATCCCGCAAGCATTCCCGGTACGTCTCCAGCACCATCGGAAAGGACGGATATTGCTGCGCCACCGCCAGCAGATCCGCCGAGCGCTTGCGCTGGGCCCACAGGGGAGTGCGCTTGCCCATCGCCTGGCGTGGCAGCAGCAAGGCCCGCGCCGAGGCTTCGCGGAAGCGCGCGGCGAACAGCGACGAGCCGCCGAGCTCGCGGGTCACCATGTCCTCGATCTCGTCGGGTGAGGGAAACAGCAGCTCGGGTGGCAGCGGACCTTCGCCGCCGGGCACGCGGAAGATCATGCCGTCGTCGGTGGAGACGGCCTCGATGTCGCCGGCGCGGGCCTCGCGCAGACGGCGCAAGACCGCCATGGCCCACGGCGCATGGATCCGGTTGCCGAACGGCGTGAGCACGCAGACGCGCAGATCGCCCAGCTCGTCGGGCACGCGCTCGACGACGATGGACCGATCGCTCGGCACGGCGCCGGTGATCTTCGCCTGCTCCTTGACGTACTCGAGCAGGTCTTCGCTCGACCGCGCGTCGAGGTGGTGCGTCTCGGCGAGCAAATTCAGCGCCTTCGCCGGCGCCAGCGTGGCGAGGGTGCGGGTGAGCGCGCCGATGCGTTGCCCGAATGCCAGCGTGCGTCCGGCGCGATCGCCGTGCCAGAACGGCATCTTGCCAGGCACGCCGGTGGCCGGCGTGACGAGCACCTTGTCGCGCGTGATCTGGTCGGTCCGCCACGACGAAGCGCCGAGCAGGAACACCTCGCCCTCGCGGAGCTCGAACACCATCTCTTCGTCGAGCTCGCCAACGCGGCGGCTGGTCTTGGCCTTGCCGCGCTCCCGTGGCACGGTCGGAGCGTCATCGTTCCGGTTCTGGCGGACGCTGCCCCGTGAAGCGGAACCTTCGGTGCCTTCTTTCGGCTCGCTTCCATCCTGCAAGAACACGCCGTACGAGCCGCGGTCGGGGATGGTGCCGGCGTTCTGGATGGCGAGCCGCTTGGCGCTGGCGCGCGGCGACAGCATCCCGCGCGTGCGATCCCAGGTGATGCGCGGGCGTAGATCCGCAAACTCGTCGCTGGGGTACCGGCCGGACAGCATGTCGAGCACGCCTTCGAAGCTGGTGCGCGGCAGCTCGGCGTACGGGGCGGCCTGGCGCAGCAGGTTCCACACCGCCTCGACGTCGGTTTCGACCAACACGGGCTCGTCGTCCGCGGCAACTTTCTTGCCGCGCTTTCTCGGCGCGGCCAGCGTGCGTGGTCCCAGTGGGATGCCGATGGCGACGATGGCGACGATCTGCTGCGCGAGCACGTCGAGCGGATTGCGCGGGTAGTACGTTTCTTCGACGTCGCCCATTTCGATGCCGGCGGCCGCGGCGGCGCAGGCCAGCAGATCGTGTTTGTGCTTGGGCACGAGCACCCCGGACGGCACGCCGCCGACATGGTGGCTGGCGCGGCCGATTCGCTGGATGCCCGACGCGACGGACGGCGGCGCTTCGACCTGGATGACCTGGTCGACGGCGCCCATGTCGATGCCGAGCTCGAGTGACGACGTGGCGACGATGGCAGGCAACTCGCCGGCCTTGAGTCGTTCTTCGGTGGCGAGGCGGGTCTCTTTCGAGACCGAGCCGTGGTGCGCCAATGCGATCTCTTCGCCTGCGGTCTCGTTCAACGCGGTGGCGAGGCGCTCGGCGAGCCGGCGGCTGTTGACGAACAGTAACGTCGAGCGATGCGAACGAATCAGCGTGAGCAGCGTCGGGTGAACCGAGCTCCAGATGGATTGCGCCACCGGCCCGCGCGAGGCCGGACCACTGGGCTGCTCAACCGGCTTGCCCATGGCGGCCATGTCTTCCACCGGCGTCTGCACGGTGATGGCCAGTTTCTTCGGCGCGCTGGCATCAATGATGGT
>JAYUXI010000206.1:0-4558 GCA_043753085.1 Myxococcales bacterium
CGACAAGCTTCCGGACGCGCGTACCCCGGACCTGACGGCAGCCTACGCCGAGGCGACCACGCGTGCCTGGCCAGCCGATGCGGCCGAGCTCTTCGAAGCGCTGCTGAAGACGGGACGCGCCCGTCACCTTCCGGCAGGCCAAGCCCTGGCGCGGACTCTTGGCTGCCACGCCGCGCAGCCGGTCCGGCAGCTGGCGCGCGAAATGGTGCAGGATGCACCGGCTTGCGCGAGTCTGACCGGACTCTTTGCAGATCCGCCAGCGGCCAGCACCACCGTAATCTTGCAGAGTACGGCGGGGTCACTCACGCTGCACCTGGATGCGGCAGCGGCCCCCGCCAGCGTCGCCACGGTGGTGCGCCTTGCGCGGGCTGGTTTCTACTCTCACGTCGAGATGCATCGGGTGGTGCCTGGTTTCGTGGTGCAGTTCGGAGATCCCGCGGGCGATGGCTACGGCGGGGCGGGCGGCCTGCTGCAGCACGAAACCAGTGGTCACGGCTTCACGCCGCTGCGCATCGGCCTCGCCCACGCCGGCTTCGACACGGCAAGCTCGCAGCTCTTCGTCACCACGGGCCCCGCGCCGCACTTGGATGGTGACTACACGTGGCTGGGCACCGCCGAGGGGCCCTGGCAGGACGTCGTGCAGGGCGATGTCGTCAGTTCGGTCCAAATCGTCCAACAACCGCGGTGAGCCTGGTAGGACACACGCCATGCTCCTCGTCATCGATGTCGGCAACACCAACATCGTGTACGGCCTCCTCGAAGTCGACGCCGCAGCCACGCGCGAGGCCATGCTCGACGGCAGTGAGCTGCGGCACCAGTTTCGCGTCGAGACCAGTCGCGGCCGCACGGCCGACGAATACGCGGTCACCCTGCGTCAACTGCTCGCCGCGCACGACGTCGAAGCCGGCTCGGTTGCAGGCGCCATCGTCGCCAGCGTGGTGCCGTCGCTTACCGAGCCCATGGTCGACGTCGTCACGCGTGCCTTCGGCTGCCCCGTCATGATAGTGGGGCCCGGCATCAAGACCGGCATGCCGATCTTGTACGAGAACCCTCGCGAGGTCGGCGCCGACCGCATCGTGAATGCGGTGGCGGCGTACGAACGTGTTCAGAGCGGCGTCATCGTCGTCGACTTCGGCACCGCCACCACGTTCGATTGCGTCACGCCCAAGGGAGAGTACCTGGGCGGCGTCATTTGCCCCGGCATCCAGATCAGCGCCGACGCGCTGTTTGCCCGCGCAGCCAAGCTGCCTCGCGTCGAGATCACGAAGCCCGCCAAAGTGGTCGGCCGCAACACCGTGCATTCGATGCAGTCCGGCATCGTCTACGGGTACGTGGGCCTCGTCGACAGCATGGTCGAACGGCTGCGCGAAGAACTAGGATATCCGTGTAAGGTACTTGCAACCGGCGGTTTCGCCACGTTGGTTGCGCCGCTCTCGAAGACCATCGAGCACGTGGACCCTATTCTCACGTTGATCGGTCTGCGCCTGCTCTACGAGCGCAACAGATCTTCGTGACGCGCTCGGCGGAGAACTGCAAGGTGGCCGCGTGCCTGGGGCTGGCGCTGTGCGGCGTTGCCTTCGCCCTCGCCGTGGGCTCGGAGACGGTGTCCTGGTCGCGCGCGTTCGCCATGCCCGCCAGCATCGACCGCCTGCTGTTGCTGTCGGTGCGCTTGCCGCGCGTACTCTTGGCGGTCGTGATCGGCGCGGGGCTCGGCGTGTCGGGCGCGGCGTTGCAAGCACTGCTCCGCAACGCGCTGGCCGAGCCGTACGTGCTCGGTGTCTCTGGGGGCGCGGCGTTGGCCGCCACCATCGCGTTGCTCTTTGGCGCCGGGGGCGCGGCGGTGGCGATGGCACCCGTCACCACACTGGCCGCGTTCGCAGGCGGCCTCTTCGTCACCGTGGCGCTGCTGCCACTGCTCCGGCGCTTCGAAGGCAAGAGCGCCAACGTGCTGCTCGTCGGCATCGTGGTGAATGCCTGCGCTTCTGCGTTCATCACCTTTTTGAAGACGGTCGTCTCGGCCAACAAAGCCCAGGAGCTGCTCTTCTGGCTGACCGGTTTCCTCGACGTGCCCACCTGGCCCGCGCTCTTCGTCACCGCCGCCAGCGTCACGCTGGGCGCGTTGGTGCTCGTCACCGACGCGCGCGCGCTCGAAACTCTGGGGCTCGGCGAAGCCAGCGCGCATGCGCTCGGCGTGTCGGTGCGAGCCGTGTCTGCGCGCACACTCGTTGCGTGCTCGCTGATCACCGCGGCGGTCGTGGCCATCTCGGGCCTGATCGGTTTCGTCGGACTGCTGGTACCGCACGGTGCGCGGCTGCTAAAAATCCGTGGTACGCGAGCCACGCTGGTGGCTTCGGCGTTTCTCGGCATGGCAGTCATGGCCGTTTGCGATGGCGCGAGCCGGCTGCTGTTCCGGCAGGTACACACGGAGATTCCGGTGGGCGCGCTCACCGCGATGATCGGTGGTCCGCTGTTTCTGGTGCTCCTTCTGCGGCGCGGGCCTCAGGCGTAGAACGTGCCGCCGAGGCCGCCGACGAGGAATCACACCACGCCGCCGGCACACACGGCGGCGTCCCCGACGCTCGATTCCGAGCCCGACGTAGGACTGATTCTCGAGGCCCGTGGCCGTCTGCAAGATCGGATCGTCGCTGTCGACGCCGTCGCAGTGGCCGGCCACGTCTGGCTTCGCACTGGCGGGAGCCAGGTGCGGATTGGCTGATCCGAAGCGCACGTCGATGCGGCGCGCCTTCCGGCGCGCGCTCATGTCGTCAGAACGTGCCTTGCACGCCGACCGACGTGAGCCCAAACGACGGCACGAGGCGCGGCTGGAGTCGACGGCGTGACGCTCGTGCGGAGGTGTCCGCGGACGGGGTGGCCAGCGCCTCGACGACGAACCAAGTGATGCCGCCGGCCAACGCGACGCCGCTGCCGACCAGCAGGCCAATGCCGATGTTCGACTGCGTGACCGCGCTGTTGGCGCGATTCGGTATGTCGCCCTGCCCACACTCGCGGAGGCCGCCTGCATTCTCAGGGGCCTCTTTGCACTCATCGGGGAAGCGACCCTTGCCCACTGCGAACAGCACGGTGCCGGTAATCAGGCCGACCACGCCCACGCCACCGAGAACGAACGGGAACGCCGAATGGCGTGGGCCCTCGGCCGATGCCTTTGCGCCGCCCTTGAACCGCACCTCGATCTTGCGCGCCTTGTCGCCTTCGCTGACGAGGATCTCTTGCGTGGCTTCGGCGTCGCCCTCGTGAGAGAAAGTGAAGGTGTGCTTGCCGGGATCGACCGGTACCGAAGAGCCATCGAGCTGCTGCAGGATCAGCTGGCCGTCCATGTCGACGCGGACGTCGGTCAGGTCGGCGCCGGCGCCATCTTTGGCAGAGAACGAGAGGCTGGGCAGAGCGGCTTCGACTTCCCGCAGCCATTGCGTGCAGTCTCTCTGCACTGCGCTGGGGCAGGTGGGCTGCGAACAAATCTTCAGCTCTT
Source organism: Myxococcales bacterium (assembly GCA_043753085.1). Classification (GTDB taxonomy): domain Bacteria; phylum Myxococcota_A; class Polyangia; order Polyangiales; family Polyangiaceae; genus JAYUXI01. The sequence continues at coordinate 3,488 of JAYUXI010000206.1, forward strand.
CGAGGGCTTCGCGAAGCTTCTTCTCGCGCCGGAGCTTCTGGCTGTTCTCGTTCGTGGCGATGCAGGTGGCGGTGTTGTCGGCGCGGGCCGGGCTCACGGAGCCCAGCACGAATGCCGAGGCGGCGGGCGCGGCCAGGAGAGTGGCGCGGAGCAAGCGAGCGATACGCGACGACATGAGCGGGGCGCCGATGATACCCGGGCTTTCTCGTTCACGTCGACATTGTGGCGTCAAAACGGCCACGCGGCGGCGGCAGAGGCTTCGAAGCCCACGCCCTTCACGCCGGTCACCTCGATTTTTCGGCCAGGAAGAGTCTGATCGGTTCCCACCGCCGGGACGAGCGCGTACTGCCCGGCCACGCCCACGAGCACCCGCACGTGGCCCAGGTCCACCCAGCTGCGCAGGCCAAGCGAAGCTTGCAGCGCGAGGAGCGCTGCGATGGCTCCGTTCACCGAGTCTTCGCGTGCGCCGCGCGAAACGCCAACCCGTACCCCCCCACCCAGCCTCCGCCCGAGCCAAAGCGCGCCCATCACGTCGAAACCCATTCCCGTGCGCAGCCCAGGAATCACGGCCAGGTAGGCAGCCGCCCCGAGCTCAGCACGCACGCGCCGTGGCGCGGGCGGCGCGGGCAGCGGAAGCGGTTTGGGCAGGCTTGCCTGGACGGCGCGCGCGATCGGCGCCGGCGCGGCGCGGTGAGACGAGCAACGTCTCGAGCCAGCTCGCGCGGAGCAGCTCGTCGACGGACGTGGCGATGGCCAGAAGCCGGGTGTCGGCAGGGAGACTGGCCAGGTCGAGCTCGCGTTCCACCCGCTTGTCGGTGACGAGATCGTGGATGGTGATGGTCACCGTCTGGCCGTCGTCGTGCAGGAGGATCTCGGCGACTGGGTCTCGCCTCGCATTCGCCGAATCCCCTTCTTCGCCGAGGCACACGCCGATGTCGCGCCCGTGCAGCTCGGCGCGCAAGTGCGGCGCGAGCGCCTCGACGAGGCGATCGCCCGCGTCGGACGACGCCAGGTGCACATAAGATAGATGTGAAATGCATGTATCTTCGCCGCGGGCGCTCGTGACGACAA
>JAYUXI010000207.1:0-4546 GCA_043753085.1 Myxococcales bacterium
GCCGCCGACCCCAAACCGGTGGCGCTGAAACTGCCTTCCGCGAGCGGCTGAACGCTCGACGTCACGGGCGCTGCGTCGCCGAGGCCGGGGCCGGGGCCGCGCGCCTACGCGGAGGAAGGTTCGAAACGAAGAAGATTGCCGTCCGGATCGGTGCAGTGCGCATGGGTATCGGAGCGAGTCAGGATCAGCCCGCGGTTCTCGTAGGTGGCCAAGGCTTCTTCGTAATCACCGCGCACCGCCAGGGTCAGCGCCACGTGACCAGGCTCGCGCACGAGGTCGATCTCGAAGCCGCCACCCAGGTCCAGACGTGCGGTGCCGTCGGCCGAGGGCACCAGCTTCACGCCCAGGGTTTCGATGTAAAAGCGCAACGAGCGCTCGACGTCCGACACCGGCAATCGTACCCGACCAGATTCGATCACGTCAGCCGCGCCTCGAGGGGGTGCGGCCGGTGCCCGGCATCACCACGGTGGGCATGTCTTCCAGGCTGCCCATGCTGATCGGCGCGTCTGGAATGGAGGGGGGGACCGAGGAAGGCCGGCGCGGCATGGGGCCACCTCCTACCACGGTGTCGTCCGCGTCGCGGTCCCAGGCTTGCGACGGCACCATGCCGCTCGCGGCGACCGAATCCCCGGACGTCGATTCGTCGAGATCGACGTCGATCGACGGAAACGAATCCGACGCCGGCATGCGCATGCTCTTGCGGTCGACCTCGTCGAGCGCGTCGATGAAGTCCTGTGCGCTCTGGAAACGCTGATTGCGTTTGCGCGCCATGGCCTTTTGCACCACGCGTTCGAGCTCGACCGAGATGTCCGGACGAAAGCCCGAGAGCGACGGCGCGTCCTGGCCGATGATCTTCACCAGCAGCGCGTTGTAGTTCGGAGCCACGTACGGGCGGACGCCGGCCAGGCATTCGTACAGCACGACACCGGCGGCATACACGTCGACGCGGGCATCGAGGTTGCGCTGGCCGCGCGCCTGCTCGGCCGACATGTAATACGGCGTGCCCATGACCATGCCGGTGCGGGTGAGATTGAGCTCGCCGTCTTCGGCGTCGTCGCCGTAGGTCTTCGCGACGCCGAAATCGACCAGCTTCACTTCGGGCACGGGATCGGTGCAGAGAAAGATGTTCTCGGGCTTGATGTCGCGGTGGACCACGTTTTTTTTGTGCGCCGCTGCCAGGCCCTGCAGCACGCCGCGCAAGATGTCGATCGCGTCGGCGATGCCGAGCTTCTTCTCGGCGGCGAGCTTGGCCTGGAGCGTGTTGCCCGAGAGCCGCTCCATGACCAGGTACGGGCAGCCGTCCGGCAGCATGCCCATGTCGTAAACCTCGCAAATGTTCGGGTGGCCGATGGCGCCGGCGGTGCGCGCTTCGACCTGGAACCGCTGCGTCGCGTTGCGCTTCCTGGCTTGCTCCGGCGAGAGCACTTTCACTGCGATGGGCCGACCGAGCTCGATGTGCTCGCCTTCGAACACGGTGCCCATGCCACCGCGACCGATGGGGGCGGTGACGAGGTACCGACCGCCGACGATCTTGCCGACGAGATCGTCCCAGCCGGTGGCGTCTCGCACTTCGATGGTTTCGGGTTTGGCAGTGCCGCGGTCGAAGGCCCCGCGATGTGCGGCGACGCCGCCCGGCGTACCTGCCGAGAGCATGGTCTGCGCCATGCGCTTTTTGGTTGGCGCAACCATGACAGGTCCTTCGGGCGCCGCACGCTGGCGCTCGATCCGGCGATTGGTGCGCGGACAGACATTCAGATCTTCCCGGTGTGGGAAGCCACAATGCACACACTTCACGAACGCGTCGCTCATGGCCAGGCTGCGGAGCGTATCATCGGCCGCCGGCCGACGACGAGACTTGTGAGGCTGCGGAATTGCTGCCCGATGGGTTACGCTCAGCGCCAATGTTCCCCGAGAAGAAGCAAGTCCTGATCGTGGACGACGAGCCGAACTTGCGCAAGATCCTCGCCGCCCAGCTGGCGCGCGACGGGTACGACGTGATGACCGCAGCAGACGGCGCCGAGGGGCTGGCCATGCTGAAGGAGCACCACATCGATCTCGTGGTCACCGATCTGAAGATGCCCAACATCGACGGCATGGAGCTGCTTCGCCTCGCGCTCCGCGAAGATCCGGAGCTGCCGGTCGTGATGATCACGGCGCACGGCACCGTCGACACGGCGGTCGAGGCCTTGAAGCTGGGCGCGTTCGACTACCTCACCAAGCCGTTCGACAAGGACGAGGTCCGGCAGATCGTCGGCAAGGCGCTGCGCACCCGGCAGCTCTCCGAAGAAGACGCCACCCACCTGCCCAAAGCGTCCACGCGCTTCGGGATCATCGGCAATTCGCAGGGTCTCGTCGAGTTGTACAACGTGCTCGAGCGGGTCGCCGACACGCCGACCACCATCATGATCACGGGCGAGAGCGGCACCGGCAAGGAGCTTGTGGCGCGCGCCCTGCACGAGCACTCGTCCCGGCGCGACAAGCCGTTCATCAAGGTCAACTGCGCCGCCATCCCGAAAGAGCTCATCGAGAGCGAGCTGTTCGGATACGAGCGCGGCGCCTTCACGGGCGCCGTGTCGTCGAAGCCGGGTCGCTTCGAGCTCGCCCACGGCGGCACGCTGTTTCTGGACGAGATCGGCGAGATCCCGGTCGAGATGCAGGTGAAGCTGCTGCGCGCGTTGCAAGAGAGCGAGTTCGAGCGCGTCGGCGGCGTGAAGACCCTGCACGTCGACGTGAGGCTGGTGGCCGCCACCAATCGGGATCTGAAGCGCCTGATCGCCGCCGGAACGTTCCGCGAGGATCTATTCTATCGACTCAACGTCGTGCCGCTGCGGCTGCCCGCGCTGCGCGAGCGCGTCGGCGACATCCCGCTCTTGCTCGAGCACTTCTTGCTCAAGTTCAACGAGCGCTTGAAGAAGAACGTGGTCGGCTGCTCGGACGACGCCATGGAAGCGCTGCGCGCGTACGGCTGGCCCGGCAACATCCGCGAGCTCGAGAACGTAGTGGAGCGCGCGGTGCTCTTTTCCGACGAAAAGATGATTCGCTTGCAGGATCTTCCCGGTGAGCTGAAGAACCCGCAGAGCTTCTCGTCGCGCGGCGACGGCCAGACCGATTCCGGGCTACGATTGCCGAGTGACAGCGGTCTGAAGGAGCACGTGAAGGTGGCCATGAGTCGCCTCGAGCGCGAGCTCGTCAGCCGCGCGCTGGGGCAGACCAGTGGCAACGTCACCCACGCGGCACGCCTTTTGAAGATTTCGCGCAAGGGTCTGCAGCTGAAGATGAAAGAGCTCGGGCTGCGCGAGGGAGACAGGGACGGCGGTTGAAAACGTCGCGGCGTTCGGTGGTGCGGGGGTACGGCGTGGCGCTGGTGGCCATGACTGCGCTCGCGTGCAAGCAGAAAGCCGAGAGCGACAAGGGCAACGCCACCAGCGCGTCGCTGGTCAGTTCCACCGCGGTGGCGCATCCGGACGAGAGCACCACGGGTCCCGAGCAGAAGAAGGGCATGGTGTGGATCCCGAAGGGAACGCTGATCGCCGGCTCCCCGGTCACCACCACGCCACGCATCGCCGAGGAGGAGCTGCCGGGCGTCGCCACCGAAATGGGTGGCTTCTACATGGATCAGTACCCGTTTCCGAACGAGCCTGGCGCCATTCCCACCACCAATGTCTCCCGCGACGACGCCGCCAAGCAGTGCATGGCCCGCGGCAAGCGCCTTTGCAGCGAGCTCGAATGGGAACGCGCGTGCAAAGGCGAAAGCAACACCACGTACGAGTACGGCGCGCAGTATCGCGCCGCCGCCTGCGCCACCGGCATGGCCATCGAAAAGTCGGCCAGCCGCACCAACGGCGAGTACCCCGCGTGCAAGAGCAGCTTCGGCGTGATGGACCTGCACGGCGGCGTGTGGGAGTGGACCAAGAGTACGTGGGAGGGGCGCAAGGCCGGCGAACAGGGCAGCGGCGTGCTGCGCGGCGGCAATGCCATCTCGGGTGAGCTCGTCGGCCGCTGCGCCAACTCGCTCGCTCGCGCGGTCTCCATCAAGCAAGCCACCATCGGCTTTCGCTGCTGCGCCGGCCCGGAGAACACGGCGGACGTGAAGCTCTCGCTCGAGAACAAGATCGCCTTCGAGCGGCTGCCCACCGTACGCGCCACCACCGCTGGCTTGGCCAAGGTGCCGCGCGTGCTCTGGGGCGCCACCGAGCCCATCCACGTCGAGTTCTTCCGCGCTTGGCACTGGCGCCCCGTGGCCGATGAAGAGCTGGTCATCACGTCCGGTTGCGAGCGAAAGCAGGTCGGCCAGGATCGGCGCTGCGGCGTCGTGGTCGCGCGCATTGCCGGTTCGGGCGCAGCCCAGCTCGACGCCGGCGCCACCACCCCCGACGATGTCACTCTCGTGGCCGACTTCGCCACCGGACCACGCATCCCGGATCTGATCCCCGGCGACAGCCCGAGCAAGATGCGTGCACGATCCATCGACATCCGCGGCACCTTCGCGCGCGATTTCAGCTACGTGATCGGCAAGATCACCGTGGCGCCGGAAATCCGGCCCTAG
>JAYUXI010000208.1:0-10924 GCA_043753085.1 Myxococcales bacterium
GCCCCCCTGGAGCTGGGCGACGAGATCCACGTGCGCGTCGGAGCAGACGGGCCGCAGCGCCCCGGCCGAGTCGTGTGGGTGCAAGACGAGCCCGATGGCTGCATCGCCGGCATCGCCTGGCTCGACGTGGTGGAGCCGTCTCGTGAAGACGCAGCCGACGCCACGGCGCCCGCCGAACCCAAAAAAGAAGACTGAGACCGTTCGGCCCGCGTGGCCATCGGCTCTCGGTCTCGATACTCGCGGTCCCTGTCCCGGAGCGCGCGCGCTTACGGCTTGGCCAGCTTCTCGTTCAGCTTCTTCACGATGTACGGGTAGCCCTGCCCGGGCGTGTTCAGCATCTTGTGAAACTGCTCGTAGTAGTTTTTCACCAGGCTGGAGCCCTCGGTCACGATGTCGACAATGCGGTAACCGCCGCCCGCCTCGATGACCACGTAGTCGATGGTGTACGGAGCCTCGCGTGTCTTTACGCGCGACTGGTTGCTGGTGCGCACGCGCACGTCTTTGCCCTGCTCTTGCGACGACTTGTAGGTCACGTCGTAGTCGAGCGTGCGCTTCAAGTTCTTCGTGTAGTTCTTGATCACGAGCTTTTTCAGCAGCGCGGTGACCTCGTTGCGCTGGGTCGGCGTGAGCTCGGTCCAGTGGTCGGCGCAGATGCTGACCCCCTTGGCGCACGGGCTGCCGAGGGTGCGCTGCGCAAGCAGATCGTAGTCGATCATCGCGTCCATGGTGGACGACACCTGGCCGTTGCCCGCGGCGCCCTGTTTGACGAAGCCGAGCAGCTTGGTTTGCTGACCCTGCACGAAGCCTTGCGCGCCACTGGCATCCGCAAACGCGAACGTCGGGGCCATGAGCGTTGCCGAAAGGAGCAGCGCACGAGCGAGTTTGGGGATTAAAAAGGAGCGAAGGTTCATGACGTTTCTCCGTTCGATGAGACGGACCCGGAGCGATTCCGATTCAACCGCGGGTCCCTCGAGGAGCCGCCGAGGGGCAAAAAGCGGCCCGCCACGCGAGCGCGCGACTTTAGCATGTGCACGAAAGGCGCGGAGCACGGCTTCAGGCGCACGGGAAAGACAGAGTAAATTCGGTGCCGCGGCCCTTCTGGCTGTCGACTTCGAGCGTGGCGCCGGTGCTCGCGTGATCGTCGACGATGCGGCGGACGACCGCCAGCCCGAGTCCGGTGCCCTTGGTGCGGGTGGTGAAAAACGCATCGAACAGCTGAGCTTTTTCGGACTCGTTCATACCATCGCCGTGATCGAGCACCCGCACGTGGACCTCGGCGCCCCGACGCTGCAAGCAGACCTCGACCGTGGCGCCGGGACCGCTGGCTTCGACGGCATTCTTCACGAGGTTCCAGAGCACCTGCCGCAGCTGCGCGCCGTCGAACAATCCGAGCACGGGTTCGCCCTCGATGCCGGTCGCCTCGACGACCACGTCGCCGGCACCGCTGCGGCCAAGCCGTCCGGCCAGCGCCACCACGTCCTTCAACACCTGGGTGACGTTTTCGGCCTTGGGCTCGGGCGAGCGAGGGCGGGCGAGGTCCAACATGTCGCCCACCAGCTCGTTGAGGCGCACGACCTCGCGCTCGACGATCTCGCAAAGCGTGCGATCGTCGGCGCCGATGTCCGGCGATTCGCGCAGCAGCTCGATGCTGGCCGAGATCGAGCTGAGCGGGTTGCGGATCTCGTGGGCGAGGCCGGCCGCCACCCGACCCAGGAGAGCCAGTCGCTCGGCGCTGGCCGCGCGCTCTTCGGCCCGCACGAGCGCGCCGCCTGTCTGGGCAAGACGCGAGGCGAGATAACCTGCAAGCGCAGCGACGGCGAGCACGCCGGTGACGTTGAGCAGCAGCGGGTAGAACGCCGTTGCCGGCACCAGCGCCGCGGCGTGCTCGGTGGGGGGTGGCAACACGCCCATCACCATGCCGACGGACACCAGCAGGTACGTGCCGAGCCCAATGGCCGCCGCAACCAGCGCAGCGCGCTGACCCAGCAACACGGCGCCCGCCAGGCACGTGAGCCCGTACAGCGACGTGGCGCCGCTCATCGGGCCGCCGGTGAGATAGACCACGAACGAGAACAGAAGCTGGTCGAGCGTGATCTGCGCCCACACCAGCATCTGCAGGTAGTGGCCCCAGCGCAGCCAGGCGGCGTACGCGATCGACAGGCCGAGGCCGGCCACCACGAAGACGACCACGTAGCCTTCACTGTGCAGCTGCACGGGCAAGACGTTCGAGGCACCGAACGCGCCCGGCTCCGAGTCCAGATAGATGCGCGACGTGAAGGCGCCTACGGCCAGCACCAGCACCATGCGCAGGGCCAGCATCACGGCCACCCGTCGCCGCAGCGCCGCGGCCATGATCAGTCGGCCTTGATCTTCCCGGCCATGGAGAAGATTGGCAAGTACATGGAAATGAGCACGACGCCGACGGTGCTGCCGATCGTGACCATCATGATCGGTTCGATGAGACGGGTCATCGCAGCAACGGCCGCGTCGACCTCGTCGTCGTAGAAGTCGGCAATCTTGCTGAGCATCTGATCGAGCTGACCGGTCTGCTCGCCGACGCCGATCATCTGCGTGACCATGGTCGGAAACACCTTGGTCTCGGTGAGCGGCTCGACCAGGTTGCAGCCTTCCGAGATCTTCGTCTTGCAGTAAATGAGCGCCTCTTCGACGACGACGTTGCCCGCGGTCTTGGCGACGATGTCGAGCGCGTCGAGAATGGGCACGCCCGACGACAGCAGCGTGCCCATGGTGCGCGTGAAGCGAGCGACGGCGATCTTGCGCATCACGTCGCCCATGACGGGCGCCTTCAGCATGAGGGCGTGGAAGAAGCGTTTGCCCTTCGGTTTGCGGTACGTAAGGGTCACGCCCGCGGCGATGGCGGCGCCGATCACCAGCACGAACGGCAGGTTGTGGATGAACCCCTGCGACGTGGCGATGACGAGCTTGGTGAGGCCGGGCAAGTCGTCTGGCGAGCCGAGGTCGGTGAAGATCTTCTGGAACGAAGGGATGACCCAGCCGAGCATGACGCCGAGCACTGCGGTGAAGATGACGAGGACCGACGTGGGATAGACGAGCGCGCCCTTGACCTGGCGCGCGAGCTTCATGGCTTTTTCGTAGTACGCGGCGAGGCGCGTGAGGATCGTGTCGAGGATGCCGCCGATCTCTCCGGCTTGGACGAGGTGCACGAACAGCGCGTCGAACACCTTGGGGTGGCGGCGCAGCGAATCGCTGAAGGTGGAGCCGCCTTCGACTGCGGCCTTGATGTCACGCAGCACGTTCGCGAAGATCTTGTTCGCGGTTTGCCCGCCCAGGATGTCGAGGCACTGCACGATGGGCAAACCCGCATCGATCATGGTGGCGAAAAGGCGCGTGAAGGTGACCAGATCGATCGTGGACACGCCGCTGCCGAAACTGAGCTGCACCGCCTTGCGCTTCTTTTTCACGCTGAGCGGCTGCATCTGCAGATTGCGCAGCTTCGCCATCACGAAGGCCTCGTCTTCGGCCTCCATGGCTCCTTTGCGCAGCTCTCCCGTGCGCGCGCGTGCTTCCCAGACGAATTCAGCCACCAGTACTTGTCGTCGAAGGTACTCGGTTCTTGCCTCGGCGGTCAAAACTCGGACAGCGTGCCGGTGATGCGGATGTGCGACACCCCTGGTTCTGCTGGTTCTGCGCGGCGAGGGCCGGCGACTTTCCTGGACGAGCTCGCGGCGTCGGTGGTGGCCGAGGGCGTCGCGCCCGTGGCTGCGGTCGGATGCGGCTGGCTCGCCCACGACGGCTCGCTCCAGCTCGAGGGCGGCGGCGCCAAGGAGCGCGTATTCGACCTCGCCAGCGTCACCAAGATGGCCACGGCTCTGGCCGTCGCGCGGGCGGGTCTCGAACCCACTCGGGAGCTCGGCGATCTGCTGCCGGAGCTGGCGGAGTCGCCGTCGGGCAAAGCCACGCTCGAGCAGTTGCTGTCGCACCGGGCCGGGCTCTTGGGGCACGTCGAACTGTTTGCGCCGATGCGGGACGGCGCGATTGGCATCGACGTCGCCGCTGCGCTCCGGCGGGCGGCGGAGTCGCGGCGCCCCGACTGCCCGGGGCCGGTTCCCGCCGCTGGGTTCCCTGCGGTGTACAGCGATCTCGGGTACGTCCTGGCCGGCCTGGCGCTCGCACGTCACGGCGGCGACCTCGACGCCGGTGCCGCCGCCGAGCGACTCGTGGCGCGCCCGCTCGACGTGCTGCTCGGTACCGTCCGCGGCTTGGGCGCAGACGGAATCGACTACGTGCCCACCGAGCTCACGGTGTGGCGGTCGCCCACGCCGCTGCGGGGCATCGTGCACGACGAGAACGCCCTGGCGCTCACCGGCCTCGGCGGCTCGGGGCACGCCGGCCTGTTCGGCACTGTCGCCGCGGTGCTGGTGCTTGGCCTGGAGGTGTTACGGATGCTGGAAGGGCAGGGGCCGCTGGCTTGCCCCGCGCCGCCGACCTGGCTGGTGGCGCCGCGATCCGGCACGACCTGGCGCGCTGGCTTCGACGGCAAGAGCGCGGTGGGCTCGAGCGCCGGCAAGTTTGCCTCGGCGAGCTCGTTCGGACACCTCGGCTTCACCGGCACCAGTGTATGGATCGACCCCGAGCGCCGTGCGGTCACCTGCTTGCTCTCGAACCGGGTGCATCCCACGCGCACGAACCTGGCCATCAAGGCGGCACGCCCCCGCGTGCACGATGCACTATTTCGGCATGCCGCCAGCCAGCGCGAGGCTCGCGTTGTGCAGTATCCTGCCGCACCATGACGAAGCGCGCCATCCTCGCCATCGATCAAGGCACCACCGGAACCACCGCCCTGCTGATCGACGCCGAGGGCACGACCCTGGGCAAACACGGAGTCGAGTTCCCCCAGCACTTTCCCAAACCGGGCTGGGTCGAGCACGACGCGGAAGAGATCTGGGCCTCGGTTGCAGCCGCCGTGCAGGGGGCGTTGCAAAAGGCCCAACTGGACGGCAGCGAAGTGGCCGCCATCGGCATTACCAACCAGCGCGAGACCACCGTGGTGTGGGACAAGGCGTCGGGAAAGCCGGTGCACCGTGCCATCGTCTGGCAGTGCCGGCGCACTGCCGAAGCCGTGCAGAAGCTGAAGAACGAAGGCCTGACGGACACCGTGCAAAAGCACACCGGGCTGGTGCTCGACGCGTACTTTTCGGGCACCAAGATCGCCTGGATCCTGGATCACGTCGGCGGCGCGCGGGTCCGCGCCGAAGCGGGAGACCTGGCGTTCGGTACCATCGATAGCTTCCTCGTGCACCGGCTCTCGGGCGGCCACGCGCATGTCACCGACTACACCAATGCATCGCGCACGTTGCTCATGCACCTGCAGAAACTGGCGTGGGATCCGGAGATGCTGCGGCTGTTTCGCGTGCCCGAAGCGATGCTGCCGGCGCTGGTCGGCAACGCCGAGCGCCTCGCCGAGACGCGCGGGCTCTCGTTCCTGCCGGACGGGATTTCCATCTGCGGCATGGCGGGCGATCAGCAGGCGGCGCTTTTCGGCCAGTCGTGCTTGCAAGAGGGAGATGCAAAGTGCACGTATGGCACCGGTGCGTTCGCGCTGGTGAACATCGGCGAGACTCCGCGTTTCAGCCGCCACGGCCTCGTCACCACGGTGGCCTGGAAAATCGGCGAGCGTGCCGTCTACGCCCTCGAGGGCAGCGCCTTCGTGGCCGGCGCCGTGGTGCAGTGGCTGCGCGATGGGCTCGGCATCGTGAAGTCGGCCGCCGAGATCGAGGCGCTCGCGCGAAGCGTTTCGTCGAGCGAGGGCGTGGTGTTGGTGCCGGCGCTGGCGGGACTCGGCGCTCCCTACTGGGACCAGGATGCGCGCGGGCTCATCTCGGGCATCACCCGCGGCACCACCAAAGCGCACCTGGCTCGTGCCGCGCTGGAGGGCATTGCGTTCGAGGTGAACGATCTGCTCGAGGCGGGAGAGGCCCAGCTGGCGCGGCTGCGGGTCGACGGCGGGGCCGCTGCCAACGACTTGCTGATGCAGTTTCAGGCCGACGTGTCCCAGGTCATCGTGGAACGACCGGCCGAGCTGGAGTCGACCGGCCGCGGTGCGGCACTTCTGGCAGGCCTCGGCGCCGGCCTGCTGGACCTCGCCAAGGTCGCTTCACTCGGCGCCGTCGAACGCCGTTTCGCCCCGGAAATGCCCGACGTGGAGCGCTCCAAGGCTCTCAAGGGCTGGCGCGAGGCGGTCGCTCGAGCTCGCAGCGCCCAGAAGCTTTGATCGGGTCCTCGCGCCCATCGGTTTACGTGGAGGCGCGGGCATGCGACGCTTGCTGCACTTATGAGTGAGACTCCGGAGCAGACCGTTCGTGAAGTGCCCGTGGACTGGGAGGCGCTCGAAGACGCCTTCGAGAACAATGCTCCAGAGGTCCATAGTTACCTGCACCTCACCACTGGCGAAGTGCTGCGCGTGGTGGACGGTGTCGCCGACCCGCAGATGCACGTGCGCATCGCCTCCGACGGGCAGTACCTGCGCATCGACCCGGTCAGCTCGCGCGAGCAGTACCGCTGGATGGAACGCTTCATCCCGCTGGTCGACGATCTCACGCTGCGCCAGCAGCTGGCCGAGGCGATCGACGGCAAGGGTGCGTTCCGCCGCTTCAAAGACGTTCTCATGTCCTACGCAGAGGACCGCGAACGCTGGTTCCAGTTTCGCAGCGAGCGCCTGCGTACGTTCATGGAGGCTTGGCTGAACGCGCACGCCATTCGCGCGACACCGCGGCCGCAGTGGGCCGAAGGTCCCCCGTCGGAGGCCGTCTCGGCCGAGCCCTCGTCGCTCAGCCTGGACGCTGCGGCCGCCGGCACGGACGGCGACGGGCCCAAGTCGCAAAGCGCGGCCCGTCGGACGCGCAGCTCGGACGCGCTGCGCGTCCAGCTCAAGGAAGTGGCCGATACGCTGGGTCCGCGCGAGCTCGATTCGCTCGTCGCCTTTGCCGAGTTCCTCAAGGGCCGGCGCGCCGCCCGCGGTTTTGCGCATCACTACGAGCACATGCGCGAAGAGCGCGAGTCGCAAAAGACGCTCCGCGTCGCGGTGGCGGGTGAAGGCGCCGAAAAGTAACCGGGCGGCGGTCGGCCTGGCGGCGCTGCTGCTCGCCACGTTCGGCGCCCCGCCCGTGCGTGCTGCTGGCACGCGCATCGCGTTCGACCGCGTGGCGGTGCGCTACACCTCTCAAGAAACGGGCGGCACCAGCATGCCGCACTTCCTGTTCGACCGTCAGGTGGCTTTTCTGGTCCGTGTCGAGGCCTTGCTCGAAGACGGTCAACTCGGTGATGACTACATCGATCGCCACCTTCGCAGCACCGTCGAGCGAGCGGTCGCCGAGCAGATGCTCGCGGCGCTCCAGGTCCGCAGCGAAGAGCCACCGCGTCTGCCCGACCTCGTCGCGGCCGCCCGCGACGACCTCGAAGCACAGATTGGACCCGAAAAATTTCGCGGCGCGATGGAGGCCGAGGGAATCACCCGCGCCGAGCTCGACGCGGTGCTGCGCGATCGCGCCCGGGCAATGACCTACGTCGACCGCGAGGTCGTGCCGTTCCTGCAGCCGTCGGAAGACGAGCTGTACTCCGCGTTTCGCTCGGCGGTGCACCCCTACCGCGCGTCCAAATACGAGATCGTGCGCGCCCGTTTCTTGCGCTGGTACGTCCTCACCCGCTTTCGCACCCTGTCGCTCGATTATCTGCAGGGCGTGAAGAGCCGCACCACCATCGTTTACCTTTGAAGCTGCGTTTGCTCGCGTACGCCGCGCTGGCTGCCGCCGCCGCCGTCCTCTCCTTGGTTCCGGCCCGCGCGCGGCAGGCAGCGGCCGCCAGCGGCGCCGTCCGCGTGGGCTTGGTGTTCGACGTGGGAGGCCGTGGCGACAAGAGCTTCAACGACGCCGCGTACGAAGGCGCCATACGCGCCGAACGCGAGCTCGGCGCCAGCGTCACGTTCGTCGAGCCAACCGGCGCCGAGGATCGCGAGTCCGCACTGCGCCTCTTCGCCGCGCGCGGCTACGATCTGGTGCTGGGCGTAGGCTTCATTTTTTCGAGTGACGTCGACGCCGTGGCGCGCGACTTTCCGAACGTTCGCTTCGCCTGCGTCGACTATTCCTTGCCCGAGCCAAAGGCCAACGTCGCTGGGCTCTCCTTTCGCGAAGAAGAAGGCGCGTTCCTCGTTGGCGCGCTCGCCGGTCTCGAGACCAAGACGAGGCGCGTCGGCTTCGTCGGGGGAATGGTCGGTCCGCTGATCCGCCGCTTCGAGGTCGGCTACGAAAAGGGCGTGAAAACCACCTGCCCCGACTGCACGATCGACTCCGCGTATGCGGGCACTTCTCCCGACGCGTACCGCGATCCGCTCAAGGGCAAGTCGCTGGCCTCGGCGCAGATCGGTCGCGGCGCAGACATCGTCTTTCACGCAGCCGGCGCCACCGGGCACGGTGTGTTCGAGGCCGCCAAGGACCACGGCACTCGCGCCATCGGGGTCGACTCCGACCAGTACGAAGAAATGCCCGGCGCGGTCCTGACCAGCATGATCAAGCGCGTCGACGTGGCCGTGTTCGACACGGTCAAGCGCGTGCAGGACGGTACGTTCCACGGTGGAGTGAGCCGCTATGGACTCGCCGAGGGCGGTGTCGACTGGGTCAAGGACGGCCCCCACGCGGCGCTGGTTGCGCCCGCGTCGCGCGCACGTGTCGAAGCGTTGAAGGAGCGCGTGATCGCCAAGTCCATCGACGTGCCGCGGGAGTGACGAAGCGGCCGGCGGTGGCCACACGGCGCGGAGCTCAGTCGAACCACACGAGCGTAGCGCCGTCTCCGCCTTCGCCGGGACCACCAGCGCGGAACGACGCGACTTGGGTGTGCACGGCGAGCTCGGTCCGCAACGCGTCGCGCAGGGCGCCGGTGCCGTGACCGTGCACCAAAAACACCACGCGTTCGCCCGCGCCGAACGCGCGATCCAGGAACGCGGCGGTCATGCCAACGGCCTCGTCGACGCGGAGACCGCGAAGATCGCAGGTGTTGGTCGAGGTCTGGATCGCCACCTCGGGCTTGGCGGGGGTCGCGGCAGGGTGCAACCCGGCCTTTGTCTTGCGAAGGCCGACGTCGCGTTCGTTGGACGCTGGCTTCTTCGAGAGCTCGTGAGCCTGCACCGAGATCTTGAGCGAACCCGCGGCAACCCGTACCGCCGTGCCGTCGATCTCCAGGACGGTTACCTCTTTGCGAAGCCGTGTAAGATACACTTTTGCGCCGCGGCGCAGCTCGCCGGCTGCGAGAGCGATGCCTGCTTCGGCGGGAGGCTCGAGCGCGCCGGCTTGCGCGGCAACGCTCTGGCTCGCGCGTTCCAGCTCGCGCTCGATCCGGCGCAGCTCGGTGGGATCTTTGGGCTTCGTGCGAAGCGCTGCGCGGGCTTCGCGCAGCACGTCCTGGGCTTTGCGGATTCCCTCGCGAAGCTCGCGAAGATCGCGGCTGGCCGCGGTGACCTCGCGCGCGGTGAGGCGCGCTCGCTCTTCCTCGGTCTGCAGGCGCTCGTTTTCGGCGAGGCGGGCTTTTTGCTCGTAGTCGGCCTTCGCCTGCTCGAGGCCTTGCCGCTCTGCGTGCATCCGCGCGATCAGGTCCTCGAAGGTGCGGTCGTCGCGGTTGAGGAACGACGAGGCGCGTTCGAGTACGGTGCTCGGCATGCCGAACTGGCGCGCTACGGCCAAAGCGCTGGAGCTGCCTGGCACGCCGAGCACGAGCTGGAACGTCGGCCGTAGCGTTTCGATGTCGAAGCCTACGCTCGCATTGGCGAAGCGCGGATCGCCGAGTGCGAGCGCCTTGAGGCCTTCGTAGTGGGTGGTGCACACCACCGCGGCCCCGCGCGCGGTGAGCGAAGCCAGCACGCCGGCGGCAAGCGCTTCGCCTTCGCGCGGGTCGGTGCCGCCGGCCAGCTCGTCGAGCAAGACCAGCGAGCGCGGACCGGACTCTTCGAGAAGCCCGACCAGGTTTTTCACGTGGGCGCTGAAGGTGGAGAGGTTCTTCTGCAGGCTTTGGTCGTCGCCGACGTCGGTGAGGACCGCATCGAACAGGCCGATCGTGCTGCCGTCGCCGCAAGGAATCGGCAGGCCGGCGCGCACCATGGTGGCGCACAGGCCGAGCGTCTTGAGGGCCACGGTCTTGCCGCCCGCGTTCGGGCCGCTCAGAATCATGGCGTGCCCGCTTTTTACCGAAAGCTCGCTCGGCACCACGTTTATCTTGTCGAAGACCAAGAGCGGATGGCGGGCGGCGTGCAGATCGATGCTTGCCTCGGGCACGATGTCCGGGAAGCGCAGGCGGTATTCGCCGGCGAGCTCGGACACGGCGCGCAGTACGTCCGCTTCGGCCACGATCTCGACCGCGCGCGAAACCGACGGGAGACGGTCGCTCAGCAACACCGAGAGCTGCGTGTAGACCGCAATCTCTTCGCGCAGGACCTCACCTTCGAGCACCTTGAGACGGTTGCCCATCGGAACGAGCACGCGCGGCTCGACGAAGAGAGTGGCGCCGCTTGAGCTGGTGGCGTGCACGATGCCGGGGAAGCGCTCGTGCGCGTCGGACCTGACCGGCACCACGATGCGGCCTTCGCGTTCGGTGACGAAGTCGTCTTGCATGATCGCGGCGTAGCGCTGGGTGATCTCGGCCAGGCGGTTGGCGAGCCGACCACGCAGCGCCCGGACCTCGCCACGCAGCTCGGCGAGGCGGGGCGACGCATGGTCGGCAAGCAGGCCGTCGCTGTCGAAGGCGCGCCGCACCTCGTCTTGCACGGGATCCAGGGTCGGATCGCTGGAAAGGTGCGCCCCCAGCGCCGGGGCTCGTTCTGCGCGCGTGGCGAGAAACCTGCGCACTGCACGCGCTTGGGCCAGCACACCGGTGAGCGCGAGGAGCTCGGGACCAGACAAGA
>JAYUXI010000209.1:0-4532 GCA_043753085.1 Myxococcales bacterium
ATTCCTCCACCGACTCGGCAACCGAAAGGGCAGGATCTACCCATGGACTCGCTGATCGTGCTGTCGGTGGGCAAGCGGCGCATCGCTACCAAGGGGCTCGCGGGCGAAGACAGTGACCACGGCCTGTTCCTGGTCGAACGCCTCAGTGACGCGCTGGTGTTTTGGTGGTCGCGCGACATCGACGACCTCGAGCGCTGCGATTCCGACGCAGAGGAGCTGCTACAAGCTCTTGGCGGCGACCTGTTGCGCCACCATCTAGACGCACGCGGCGTGCTGGTCGCGCGAGCTCCGCGAGGGGAGCTCGCCGCCTCGTACGCTGCCATCGTGCAGCAATGCGTGAACAGTACACACGTATGGCTGCAGAACTTCGGCCCGGAGGAAACGAAAGCGCTGTCTCGTGACGAGATCCCGGTGCCCAACGTGCCGCAGTCGCGCCAAGTGGAGCTCTACGTGCTTTCGCCTGCGCGTGCGCTGCGCGAGCTCGCGCTGGATGCAGCGCCCCTACGCGTCACGTGTCTCGACCGCACGACTACGCTGACGCCGCGCGAGGTGTCGGCCTTCTACCTGCCGCGCCTGCGTGAGCGCGGCTTCGAGCCGAAACGCCGCATCTGGTCCGACGGCAGCACCGAGGAGCTCGCGGCGCGCTGCGGTTCGATGCAGGTGCTGATCCGTTCGGAGCACCTGGACGGCGGCACGTTTGTGCACATTGCATGGATCATGTGGCCGTGAAGCCGGTGACATCTCGAGCCCGACACGTGGCCCATGAGCAGCCCGAATCGGGCCTCACTAACTTTTCTGTTGCAGCGCCGGGCCCATGGTTCGTCCGACCCGCCGACCCGAACCACCAAACGCGGCCCCCCCCCAATGCCTGAGTGGATGCGCGACGTGGCCGACGACGAGGGGCCGGTCGGCGTCATGACCCTGCCGCTCGGGTCGCGGGAACCGAAGCCCCTGGTCGTCGGGGTGTGCATCGACCGCAGCCGCATCGTGTACTTCGGCCACTCCCAGGGCAGCATGCTGCTGCCCGCTGCCTACGGGGCGTCGCGCCCCGATCTGCCCTTCGCGGGCGTCGTGCTGTTCGAGGGTCTGCCTCCCGACACGACCGGGCTGGAGCCAGCCCTCCGCAACCTGGGCGTCCGCCACGTGCTGCTGGTGAATGGGCAGAGCGGCTGGCAGCCGCGGCACACAGCGCTGGCACGCGTGCTCTCGGCGCGCGGGCTCCATGCTTGGCACGTGCCCGGAACGTTCGGGCACTTCTTCAACGACGACGCCTTGGCCCTGCTGCTGCGCGAAACGCCCGCCTTGTTCGAACCAGAGCCCGGCGCCGTGAATGTCGTGGGCGCCGAGCCGTCAAAAAAGCGCATCGCCTTGGTCACGTTCCCCCACGTGGCTCGATGAAAAAACCGTGAGCGCCGCCACCTGCTTCGATTCCGCCTTTCGCCAGACCCTGGTCCGTTACGCGCGTCGTCGTGTTCCGGCAGGCGAGGTGGAGGACGTGGTGCAGGAAGCCTTGTGCGACGTCCTCGGCTCCGACGCGCCCACGACGCGGCCGGAGATGCTGCGCTGGAGCCTCGCCATACCTGGGGCTTGGCGCCGTCACGACCGCAAGACCGTCGTCGAGCGCAATGCGCCGCGCCTCCTGTGCGAGGCCTTCGCCAGGCGTGGGCCGAGGTGCTCGCGCACGCGCTGTCGCATGGGTAGAAGTGGGGTTCGTTGGCGACGGCGACGGTTTCCACGCTCGGCACTAAGCGCCGGCGCCGGAGCGTGCCGTACAGCATACGAAGCCCTGCTTGTCGGCAAGAATCATGGTCGAGATCGCGTCGTTCTTCCTTCTGTTCGCCCTGTGGACGCCCTCCATGGACGCCTGACCTTACGCCCTACGGGTCGCCCAGCGCGGACGGCTGCGCGCAGCGAAGATCCGCTTAGCGGCTCAGCGGGTACAGCGCCGCCGTGCACGTGAAGTACGTCGACAACACGGTGCCGTCGTCGTTGACCACACCCGTGCGATAGCAGGCGCCTGGCTCAAGAAACGCGCTCTGGCAATCTACCTCGCACCCGTCCGACGCGGCTTCACAGACGCGATACGCGTCCTTCCCGGCGAGCGAACGTGCCGTGGCTTCGTCGTGATGACTGGCCTCCCCGTCGAACGAAGCAGGGCAGGTGAGAGGGTCGGGCGTAGGTCTTTCTGCGCCCGCATGACGCGTAAGAAGCAGAGCGAAGGTGGCGGCACTGGCGAGTCGGGCAATGTTCATGCCCTTTGACGAGCCACCCCGCGTCGGCGTCTCGTGCACGTTGCGAATATTCTTTCGACGGGTGACGACGACGCCACGGACTTTTGGAGACGGGGTCGAAGAGCCGAGGCGCCAGAATAAAGTGAGACGGGCGCTGCGGCGGCAACGTCACGGGTAAGGCAGCGTCGCACGCGCGCGGTGCAGCTCCGAACAAGGAATCAAATGAACAAGACCATTGGACTCATGTGTAGTGCATCGCTCGCCGCTCTCGGCGCTGCCTTTGGCATTGGCGGCTGCGCCGTCGACGCCGGACCGGAGCCGGCCGTGCTGAGGCCGCAAGGCGCATCGGTCGACCTGCGGAGTGGGTGCGACGGCCGCGATGAATACCAAGACAGCTCGGGGGCGTGGATCGTTTGCGTCTATGGCGAAGATCCGCCGGTAGACGACCCCCCCTTCCACGACCCCCCGGTTGACGACCCTCCCGGCGGCGAGGATCACCCCCCCGGCGGTGAGGATCCTCCCGGTCCTGGTCCTGGCTCGCCGCCCGCGGAGGTCGCCCCGGAGACGTCGGAGAGCATCTCCGAGGCCGAGCGTGAGCGCCGCGGGTGCGCATACTTCTCCGGTACCGGCAGCTCGTACCTATTCCAGAGCGCCGCCAGCAACGAAGCCTACGCGGCCGCGCAGCAGGCCTGCACTACGTTTCGTAGCGACAACGGTGACACCGAGGCCATGCAGCACTGCACGTGGGCCTCGTTCGCCGGCAACGCCTACACGCGATCGTGCAGCACGTCGTATGGCCTGACCACCTGCACCGTCACCGTCGATCGCTGCGTTCGCTGATCATGATGTTGATCGGCAACCGCGCGCTGCGGCATCACCTGCCCCGCTCGCGGGCTGCGCTCGACTGAAATCTGGTTGGCACAGCTGCCGAAGTGGACGCCCTCGCAGACCGCTTGCCACGGTGCGAGGGCGTACCTCGAAGCGCGGACCGGACCTACTTGAAGGCAACGGCGCCGCTCGAGGCGTGCTCGTCTTCAGCCAAAACCAAAGTAGCAATCAGCTGGCACGGGTACTCTCGAAACCGATGAACGACGACGTGACGATCTGCGAGCCTCGACCGGAACGCAGGGCCCGGCTCGCCACGCTGGGCCTGGCAATCGCCATCCCGGCGCTGGTCGTCGTGCCTGCAGGCGACGCTGGCGCGCTGGCTGCGGTCAAGCTCGCGACCCTTGCCGCCCTCGCGTGCGCGGCGGCCTGGGCCAGCCGTCATGACCGCACCCTCACCGCGGTGGAGATGGCGCTGGGCGCGTTCGCTATGCTCGTGATGGCCTCGGTGGTCGTGCATCCGGGCGCCTGGCCGGCTGCGGTGCCCAACGTAGCGGGGGCGATCGCGCTGCTGTTGGTCGTGCGTGCGACCCGCGTGCGCGAGGTCGAGTCTCGCGAGCTCGAATCGGCGCTGGTCCTCGCGGTCGCCGTCGTGGCCGCCTTTGCGCTCGCCGAGCTGCTCGGAGTCACGTGGTCCTGGACACGGGAACGACGCCCGGGAGGAACCTTCGGCAATCGCAATTTCCTTGCCGGTTGGCTGGTGATCGCTTTGCCCTTCGTCGTTGCCCGATCGCTCCGTGGGAGCCGCCGCGCCTCCTGGGTGCTCGCACTTGCGGCGCTGGTGGTGACGTCAACGCGCTGCCGCAGTGCGTATCTCGGGGCCGCGGGGGGCCTTCTGATCGCTCTGGCATTCGCGAGAAGGCCTGCTCACCGACCCGCGCGCCGCGAGCTCGCGTGGACGGCCGGCGCTGCGCTGGTCGGCATCCTGGGAGCGCTGCTGCCGTGGCCAGGGATCTCGTTTCGAGTCAGCGTCGGTGCCGCCGCCGCCCGGCTTCTCGACCACGAGGGAGCCTCCGGGCTGGGTCGGCTCGGCCAGCACCGGATCGGTTGGGCAGCACTGACCAGCGCCTGGCATCGCATACCGACCGGTTTCGGCGCCGGTTCGTGGGAAGCGGTATCTGCGCGCTGGAAACCCATTCTTGGCGGCGTGACACCGGGCGTCCTGGGGGCGACCACGCCGAGCTCGGACGCCCTCCGCGTGCTGGTCGAGGCCGGTATTGTCGGCGCTGCTGCGTTGGCGCTGGCGATCGTCTGCACCGTGCGCGCCATCGTACGAAGCTCACCGAACAGCGCCGCCGCGAGCCCGGCGCTTGGCGCCAGCTTGACTGCCGCGTTCTTGCACGGGGTATTCGACGCGCCGCTGTATCGTGCCGAAACGCTGGCTCTGATCGCGGTCGTCGTCGGCGTGTCGCAAGG
>JAYUXI010000210.1:0-1747 GCA_043753085.1 Myxococcales bacterium
GATCAGACCGCCATCCGGCTTCTGCACCCCGATGGCACCAGCCTCGGCGCCATCACCGACGACGACGGCAGCAAACCGTACGGCCTCGAGCCACCGCGCCTCGGTCCCAACCCGAACCCGCTCGAGCACGTGGTGGCCACCGGCCCCAGCGGCTCGCCGTTCCGCGATCTCGCGCACGCCTACCTGGCCCACGTCGACGGCCTCGACGACGTCGCGTCGTGGCTCATCGAGCCGCACATCAAGACCGGCAGCGCCGGGCCGGTCATGCTCGAGTTCGCAGCGCTGTTCGCCCGCGGCGACGCCGCTTTCGGCGAAGAAGGCCGACGCGCCAACGAAAAAGCGCTGCACGAACGCGCCGTGCGCCGCGATCCGAACCTCTGGTACTCGCAGGCCTGGCTCGCGCTCGACGAGGGCGAACGCCAGCAGCCGCTGGTGGCCCTCGATCCGCTGCAGAAGCTGGCCGCGCGTTTTCCGAACCAGCCCGAGCTCAGCGAGCAGCTGGTGCGCCTGTACGCGCGACTTGGCTACGACGCCGAACGTCTGCAGATTGCACGCAAGCTCGGCGCGCAGTTCCCGGACGATGTCGGCACGCAGAAGCTGCTGTTCGAAACGGTGAGCGCACTGGGCTCGGGCGCCGAAGCAGACGACGCCGCCGCGCGCGTGGCCAAGCTGGACCCGGATTCGGAGCTCGGTCTCGAGCAGGCGCTGGTCCGGCTCGACTTCAAGGCTGCCCTCGCCGAGCTCGAGCGCCTGAAGAAGCGCAAGCCGAACCGCAAGGACATCGCCACGCGCATCGCCAGCGTGTTGCTCGCGTCGGGCGATCCGCGCGCCGCCATCGACGAGCTGGCCAAGGCCGTGAAGAAGAACCCGGACGATCCGGACCTGCGGCTGCGCCTGGCCGACCGCGCCTACGCGAGCGGCGACAAGGAAGCCCTGCGCCGCGCCTTGGCCGAGAGCATCGCGAGCGGCTCCAAGGCCCTTGCCCTGCGCGACGCCGTCGAGCTGCTGGAAGGGCGCACCGCGCTCGAGCCGTACCGGCAGACCGGCAAGAAAGTCATCGCCGAGTTCACCGCGTGGGAGAAAGCCGGCCACAAGATGGACGGCAGTGCAGCGCGGGTACTCGACTACTCGGCGCTGTGGATCCATCCGGACGGCTCCAGCGAAATGCTCGAGCACGAGATCCTGAAGGTGCAGACCCAGGAAGCCATCGGTCGCGAAGCCGAGCAGAGTCCGCCCGGCGGTCTGGTACTGGCGCTGCGCGTGATCAAGGCCGACGGCAGTACGCTGGAGCCCATGCCGGTGCAGGGCAAGGCCACGCTCACCATGCCGCACCTCGAGGTCGGCGACTTCATCGAGATCGAGCACATCACGCGCACCCCGTCCGAGTCGCGCGGCCTCCGCTACAACGGCCCGACCTGGTTTTTCCGCGAGGCCGACAAAGGCTACTGGCGCAGCGAGTTCATCACGCTCGCGCCGAGCTCTCGCAAGCTGCTGATCGAAACCCGCGGCGCCGTGCCTGCTCCGATTGTCACCGTCCACGGCAGCATCACCGAGCGCCGCTGGCTCGTCAAAGAGAGCCCGCCCGCGCCAGAAGAGCCCAACTCGCCGCCGCCTCAGGAGTTCCTGCCGAGCGTACGCCTCGGTTGGGGCATCTCTCTCGAAAGCACCGTCGCCGGCTTCGCGCGCGTCGTGTCGGACGAAACGGTGCGCGATCCGCGCTTCACACGCCGCGCGGAAGACATCGTGC
>JAYUXI010000211.1:0-1744 GCA_043753085.1 Myxococcales bacterium
ACGGGCAAAGAATTCGGCGAGCTGTCGTCGATCAAGGAAGAGCCCGGCGTGCCGGACGCCACGTCGATGATCAAAAAGCTCGTCGAAGGGCACGAAGCGGTGGCGCGCACGGCGCGCGCAGCGTTCGCCGTGGCAGACAAGGCGAACGATCAGCCCACCTGCGATCTGCTCACGCAGCGCATGCAGGTGCACGAGAAGACCGCCTGGATGCTGCGTAGCTTGGTGGCGTAGCCAGCCAACCGTGCACGAAAAAGGCGGAGACACCCGAGTCGGTGCTCCGCCTTCCTGCGTCAGCCTCCGAACGGGATGAACACGCTGGGGCCGATGGTCAAAATCACGTCGTTGACCAAGTGATCTTCTCCCACCAGCGTCTGCCGGAGGATGTGATCGCGCACGTCGGCGCGGATCGCGAACCACTTGCCGAAATAGAGCTTGGCGCCGAAGCCAAAGCTGCCGGTGATGCCGCGTGACGTGCTGTCGTCGGTGACGCCGGCGCCGAGCGCGAAGTTGAAGTCGAAGCGGCCAATGCCACTTCCGAACCAGCGCAGCTTGCCGTAGGCAAACGAGTAGAGGAGGTGCCCGAAGGAGAGGAAGCCTGGCTTGTTGGTGCGATCTTCGACCTGGATTTCGGGGTAGCGGCGCTCGTAGCTGTCGGTCACGGCGGTGCGAAAACGCGTGTACTGGAAGCTCGCCTCGAGACCGAGGCTCTCCGAGAAGTGGAAGGTGTAGGCGCCGCCGACCACCCAGTTGGAGGAATACAGATCGGCGCCGTAGTAGCCGCCCATGGCCGAGAGCTCGTGGCGAAACGCTTTGGTGAAGAGGCGATCTTGCACGCCGCGGTAGTGGCGCCCGCCGATCAGCTCCTGTTTGAGCTCCTCGTCGACGCATTGCGCCTGGGCGGTGGGCGCGATTGCCACGCCGATCATGGCGGTCGCCGCAGCTGCGAGGAGTCTCTGCGCTCGGAGGATCGTCATGTGCGCCGCTCAGGTAATCTTGGCTAAACTGCGCTGTCAATGACTCGCGCGGCAGTCGCCCGTTCGAGTTCGCGTGCGTCGACCACGGCGTCTGCTACCGTTGTGCAACCTTTCCTTGGGAGAATCCATGCGCGCGTTCGTTCTGCCGTCGGTTTTCGTGGTCGCTCTGTCTCTGCCACTGGCTCTGGGTTTGGCTGCGTGTGGCGCCGACGACGCGCCGCCAGAGGGCGCGGCGCCCCTGGAGCTCGCGACGCAGCCCATCATCAACGGCGCGGTCGACAACGCCGCCGCCAACGACGCCGTGGTCGGCCTGCGCACGAACGGCGGCGCGTGCACTGGTACGGTTTTCAAGATCGAAGGCAACGTCACCTGGATCCTGACGGCTGCACACTGCATCGGTTCGGACATGGAAGTTTCCGTCGGCCCCGACTACGAAAACCCGAGCAGCCTCCATCGAGGCACCGGCACTCCGGACGCGCGCTACGGCGATGGCCAGGAGCTGAGCAGCTACCCGTACGACGTCGGCATCGTAAAGGTGAACGGCGCCATTCCAGTCACGCCCATCTCGCTGGCCGACGCGAGCGACGGCCTCGCCCAGGGCAGCGTCGTGCGCTCGTATGGGTACGGCACCACCGTGGGCTACAACAGCGGCGTCCCCAACAGCCAGCGGCACACCATCGAACGCCCCATCTCGAGCCTCACCGCCACGTACATCGTCTACAACCAGAGCGACGAGAGCGGCATCTGCGCCGGCGACAGCGGCGGCCCAG
>JAYUXI010000212.1:0-4512 GCA_043753085.1 Myxococcales bacterium
CGGCGGTGACCGGGTGCGGTTTGCGGGCTGCGGCGGGCGCGTTGGAGTCGGTCATGATCTCCCATCATGGCGCGCCTTGCGCTCAAGCTCAATTGCGGACACGGCACGCAAGGCTTACCGTGCCGCCTCACCCCGAAGGAGAATCATCATGGGAATCAGCAAGGCATCGGCACACTGGGACGGCGGCATCAAGAGCGGCACGGGCACGATGACCCCGGCCCACGCGCCCGCCATCGGCTTCTCGCTCGGCACGCGCTTCGACGGCCAGGCCGGCAGCAATCCAGAAGAAGTCATCGGCGCGGCCCTCGCCGGCTGCTTCTCGATGGCCCTCACCCTCTCGCTCGAAAAGGCCGGCCTCACGCCCCAGAGCATCGACACCGCGGCGGAAGTGTCGCTCGACAAGGACGGCGAGGGCTTCCGCATCACGGGCATCAAGCTCACGACCCACGCAAAGGTCGGCGGCGTCGACGACGCGAAGTTCCAGGAGATTGCGGAAGCCACGAAGAAGGGCTGCCCCGTGTCCAAGGCCCTCGCCGGCACGACGATCACGCTCGACGCGAAGCTCGCCTGACCCCGATTCGCCCTGGTGACGCCGTTCGCGAGGACGGCGTTGCCTTCCGCGAGAACGTTTTACGCTTCGCTCGCGAATGCTCAGCGCGGCACGGTGAAGTGGAAGGCGGCGCCGCGGCCCACGATGCTCTCCACCCAGATGCGGCCAGCGTGCGCTTCGACGATGCCCTTGGCGATGTAAAGCCCAAGACCGCTTCCCGCCGACACCGTCTCGTGGGCTTGCCACTCGCGCTCGAAGACGCGCTCCAGATCGGCGTGCGCGATTCCGGGACCGTTGTCGCTCACGTGGAACGTGGCCTCGAGCTCGTCGACGGTGATCGATACGTCGATGCGGGCCGAACCGTCGCCGCGGCCGAACTTGATTGAATTGCCGATGATGTTGGAGAGCACCTGGGTGATGCGCTTGGCGTCGCACTTGAGCATGGCGTGCTCCGGCTCGGCCGGGACCACCAGCTCGACGCGAAGCTGCGCGGCGAGCGGCGCGAAGTGCTCGAGCGTCTCGCGCAAGATGTCCTCGGTGCTCACTTCCGTCGGCGTGACTCGTAGCTTGCGAGTGCGGATCTGCGACAGGTCGGTGAGGTCTTCGATGAGGCGTTCGATCTGGCGCGCGGAATTGCCGATCGCTTTGGCGAGGCGAACTGCCGTGGCCGGATCGGCTTCGAGCGCGCTGGCCGCCATGCGGATGGTCTGCACGGGCGTGCGCAGGTCGTGCGAGATGATCGCCATCACCTCTTCGTATGCGGCGGTGGTGCGTTCGGCGACTTCCTTGGCGTGGCGCTCCCGCTCTTCGGCGATCTTGACGCTGTTGATGTCGACGGTCACGCCGCGCAAAAACCGGGTGCCGTTTTCGTCTGCTCGGTGCATGCCGGTGTGCAACCAGATGAGCGTGCCATCCGCCTTGGTGCAGCGGTGCTCGAGGCGAACGTCGTTGACCTCGCCGCCGCGAAGCTTGGCGACTGCCTCTTCCATCTTCGGCAGGTCTGCGAGGGCCACGTGCTGCTGGAAGAACGATGGATCCTGCATCCACTCGGTGCAGGGGTAGCCCAAGACGAGCTTGGAGTGTTCGCTGACGAACGTGTAGCGCTGCGCCGTATCGTCGAACTCCCAAACGACCGCGTGATCGAGCGCGTCGACGAGGCGACGAAAGTGCTCTTCTCCAGACAGATTGCTCACGGCCGAAAAGCCTAGCTGCGCCCCGCGCCGCATACCAGTATCTTTGCCCCGTCAGAGGTCGCGCTGGGCTTGCCGGTCCATGAACGAGACGCGCCCGCGGACGCAGAACCGGAGCACCAGGTAGGCGGCGAAGCCAACGGGGCCGAACCACAGCGTGAGCAACAGGCACGGCACCACCAGGGCATGCCGAATGGCGTGGCGCCGGGCGTCGCGAACCTGCCAGGCGCCCACGAACAAATCGAAGACGAGATAATGCACCCAGCAGCCCACGGCCGTGCGGCGCGCGGCAAAGATGCTCTGGATGCCGTCGACGGTGAAAAAGCTGGGCGCCGCAGGCCCGCTCGAATCAAAGAAAATGCACGTCACGTAGATAGGCACGAGGACCAGCGCGGGCAGCGGCGACTGCGCGAGGAGGTCCGTCCAGCGCCAGCGCGGCGCGACCACCAAGAGAGCCCAGGGCACCAGCACCGAGGCGATGGCTACACGCAGCAGGGTGTCATCGATCACGAGTCGAAGGTACTGTGCTTCCGGAATTCGAAAGCAAGAGTCGGAGTGCTGCGCTCCCGCGCCGGCCATAGCTTCCCACGCATGATGACCGCACCCCACGATCCCGAAGCCGCCCGGTGGGCCGCGCTTCGCGCCCGCCAGGACGCCGACTTCTTCTATTCAGTGGCCACCACCGGCGTGTACTGCCGTCCGTCCTGCGCGGCGCGCCCTGCCCGCCCGGAGCACGTGGCGTTTCACACCACCGCGGCCGAGGCCGAGCGCCAGGGTTTTCGCGCCTGCAAACGCTGCAAACCGAACGAGCCACCGCGCGCGGACGCGGCCGGTCTCCGCACCGCTCGCGTCCAGGCGTCGTTGCAACGCACGAGCAGTGTCACGCACGCCCTTTACGACGCCGGGTACGGATCGTCGAGCCGCTTCTACGAACGCTCGAACGACCTGCTTGGCATGACTCCGTCGCGCTACCGCGACGGCGGCAGACAGCTCACCATCGAACACGCTCTCACTCGCTGTTCGCTCGGCGCACTGCTGGTCGCGGCCACGGCGCGCGGCGTCTGCGCGATCCTGATTGGCGACGATGCCGGCGAGCTCGTTCGCGATCTCGAGCGACGCTTTTCGCGCGCCACGCTGCGTCCTGGCCAGGGCCCGTTCCTGCAGCTCGTCGACCAGGCGGTGCAGCTGGTCGAGCGGCCGCAGCTCGGCACCACGCTCCCGCTGGACATCCAGGGTACGGCCTTCCAGCACCGCGTCTGGCAGGCGCTGCTCGCCATCCCGGCCGGCACGACTGCAACCTACACGGACATTGCCAAGGCGATGGGCACTCCGAACGCGGTGCGCGCCGTGGCCGGGGCCTGCGCGGCCAATTCCCTGGCCGTAGCCGTTCCCTGCCACCGCGTGGTGCGGCAAGACGGCGGACTCGCGGGGTACCGGTGGGGCGTCGAACGCAAACGAGCGCTGCTCGACCGAGAATCGTCATGAGCGACCTCGAGACGGAGCTGGACGCGCAGGGCTGCGCCGGGAAGGGCGACGCGGTCGTATTCGCGGTGCAGCGGCGTCCCGTGCAGGGTACACGGGGTATCTATCGGGTCAATCTGCGCCACGGTGTGAGCCGACTTCGTGCGGGTCAGCGCCGCACGCTCGGCATCGTCTTCGACGACGCCCGCTGATGATCGAGCAGCTGGGACTGTTCTCGACGGCTGTTGCGGTCCAGGTGCTCGCCCCGGGCGCCCTGCTGCTGCGGGGCTTCGCACTGGGCACGGCGAACGACGTGCTCGCCGCCCTGCGCTTCGTGATCGCAGCGGCCCCGTTTCGGCACTGGACCACCCCGGGCGGCTTTCGCATGTCGGTGGGCATGACCAACTGCGGGGCGCTTGGCTGGATGTCGGATCGCGCGGGCTATCGATATTCGCGCGTGGATCCGAGCTCCGGCGCTTCGTGGCCCGAGCTGCCGGACGCGTTGCGGAAGCTGGCGCACGCTGCGGCCGCGCGCGCCGGTTACGCCGACTTCGAGCCCGACGCGTGCCTCGTGAATCGGTACGAGCCGGGCGCGCGCATGACCCTGCACCAGGATCGCAACGAGCGCGATCTCGCGGCGCCCATCGTGTCGGTGTCGCTAGGGCTACCGGCCACGTTCTTGTTCGGCGGCGACGCGCGGAGCGACAAGGCAATGCGGATCCCGCTCCTGCACGGCGACGTCGTGGTGTGGGGCGGGCCCGCACGGCTGCGCCACCACGGCGTGCTGCCGCTGGCTGCGGGCGACCACCCGCTCGTCGGGCCCGCCCGCCTGAACCTCACGTTTCGAAAAGCAGGCGCGTGAATCGCCTGCGGCGAGTGCTCGGACTCTGGAGTCGGCTCCGCCGACGTTCGCATCGCCTGCGGCGAGTGCTCAGCCCGCCGCGTCGCGGAGACAGGCCATGGCGTCTTTCATGAGCTGACGCGTAAAGTCGCCGGCGGGTACCTCGCGCGATAGCGCAGCCGCTTGCCCTGCCCAGAGCGGCGAAAAGTCACCCGAACCGGCTGCTTCGGCGTGGTTGCGGAGGGCAGCGAGCGCGCTCTCGGGAAGCGGAAAGGCGGGCATGCCCACGGGCGCCGCGCCAAGCTCGCGCACGAGGCGGTTCTGGATGCCGCGCGCCGGCCTGCCGCTGAACAGCGTGCTGAGCCGCGTGTCCTCGTCCTTCACGGTGGCGAGCGCCGCACGATGGGGCGCGCTGATGGTGGTCTCCGGGCAGCGCAGGTAGGCGGATCCGACCTGCACGCCCGACGCGC
>JAYUXI010000213.1:0-1736 GCA_043753085.1 Myxococcales bacterium
GGATATCCGTCGCAACTTCGAAGCGGGGGCGTTAGGCTGGGGTGGTGCTGCGTCGCGGGCCGAGCCCACTCGTACTTTGCGGGTTGCTGACGTGCCTGGTGAGCCTGACGAGCAGCGTGGCCGCGGCCCAGAAGCCAAAGCAGTGCCTCGCATCCCTCGACCGTGCACAAGAAGAGCGCTCCCGAGGTCACCTGCTCGAGGCACGTCGCGAGTTGCTCGTGTGCTCGGCCGAAACCTGCCCCCGCGCCGTCCGGGAGGACTGCACGTCGTGGTTGACGCAGTGGCAACGGAGCATTCCGTCGGTCGTCGTCGCCGCGATCGACCGCGGCCGCGACGTCGCCGATGCCACCGTGAGCCTCGACGGTGCGCCCTGGTTGGCGCAGCTGGATGGCACCGCACGAGACGTCGACCCGGGCCCGCACGAGCTCGTGGTGGAACGCGGGACGATCCGGCAAACGCTCCACTTCGTCGCACGAGAAGGGGAGCAGGACCGTCGTCTGGTCGTCACGCTGCGCGAGGCAGAGGCGATTCCCCCACCTCGGATCGCCACGCCTCTGCCTGCCCGCCACCTCGAGATGCCGATCGCGTCGTGGATCCTCGGCGCGGTGGGAGCCGCGGCCGTGGGCTCGTTCGCCGTCCTCGGCTTCACCGGCAAGGCACGCATGGATGATCTGCGCGCCACGTGCAGCCCCCGCTGCAATCCCGACGACGTGGCGGCGGCCGACCGTCAGTTGTTGGCCGCGGATCTGTCGCTGGTCGGCGGCCTCGTCTCCCTGGGAGCCGCGGCTACCTTTTTCATCGTGAGGAACGCCGCCTCGACGCGCTCCATCCCACGTGTGAGCTCGCCCCGTGCCAGCCTCGTGGACAGCCGCTGGTTGCTACGCGCTGAATTCTGAGCGATCTCGGCGCGCGCGGGCCCGCTTACTTGGCGTGGCGTGCCCGCAACTTCTGGAAGTACCGCCGCGCCAAACCCGACGCGACCGCAGCGCGCGAGACGTTGCCGTCGTAGCGTGCGACCATTCGCTCCACGTAACGACGCTCGAACACGTCGACGAGCTTCTCGCGGGCCATCGGCAGAGGCAGATCCAGCCCGAGGATCGACTCGATGGCGTCGATGGATGCGTCGGCCGCAGGTGCTGCGTCCGGGAAGTGCTCGGACGCGAGATCACCGAGCGCCAGCTGGCGTGCCACGGTGTTGTAAAGCTCGCGGACGTTCCCAGGCCAGCTTCGATCTTCGTAGCGCTGCACCAGATCGGCGGGAAGCGAGAGCGTTCCGGCGCCGAGCTCGCGCCAGAAGTGGCGCGTCAAAAGCCCGATGTCTCCTTTGCGTTTGCGCAGCGGTGGCAGCTCGACGCGCGCGATGGCCATACGATAGAACAGGTCGTCGCGAAATCGCCCGACCTGGACCTCGTGGTCGAGATCGCGCCGCGTCGCCGAGATGACGCGTACGTCCACCTTGGTCCACCGTTCCGCGCCCACTCTCTGCACCTCGGAGCGCTCGATGGCGCGCAGCAGCTTGGGTTGCAACGCCAGGTCGAGATCGCCGATTTCGTCGATGAACAGCGTGCCGCCGTGGGCCTGCTCGAACACGCCACGTCGGGCCGCGACGGCGCCGGTAAACGCGCCGCGCTCGTGGCCAAAGAGCTGCGACTCCACGAGCGACGCCGGCACTGCCGTGCAATCGAACACGACGAACGGCTTGCTGGCGCGCGGTCCAGCCTCGTGGAGCGCTTCGG
>JAYUXI010000214.1:0-4493 GCA_043753085.1 Myxococcales bacterium
AAACGCCTTTTGCGCCGAGTCCACGGCGGCATCGGTCATGGCCTTGTCGCCGAGCAGCACGCGCTTTTCGGCTTTGCCGGTGGCGGGATTGAAGACATCCTGCGAGCGCTCGCCGGTGGTGACGGTCTTGCCGTCGATCCAGTGACCAATGAGAGGGAGTTCGGACATGGTGCGGCTCTTGGGTCTAGGGGTTCACAACGTGAACGTCGAGCGCTTCTGGAAGCGGCCGTCGCCCATCTTGCCCAGGTAGACGCCGTTTTCGACGAGGACGGTGCCGCGCGACAGCACATGGCTGGGACCGCCGGTAACCTGCAAGCCTTCGTAGGGCGAGTAGTCGACGTTCATGTGCAGGGTCTTCTCGCTCAGCGTGTGGCGTTTCTCTCCATCCCACACCAGAAGATCCGCGTCTGCGCCAATGGCGACGGTGCCCTTGTGCGGATACAGGCCGAAGATCTTGGCGGGCGCCGCCGACGTGATCTCGACGAAGCGCTGCATGCTGATCCGGCCGGTGCGCACGCCGCCATTCCAGAGCAAGTACATGCGGGTCTCGACGCCGGGCATGCCGTTCGGGATCTTGGTGAAGTCGCCTCTGCCGAGCTCCTTTTGGTGCTTCATGCAAAACGGGCAGTGGTCCGTGGAGACGACCTGCAGATCGTGGGTGCGCAGGCCACGCCACAGATCTTCCTGCATGTGCGCGGGGCGCAGTGGCGGCGTGCACACGAATTTCGCGCCCTCGAAGCCGGGGCGCGCGAGATCGTCCTCGGAGTTGAACAGGTACTGCGGGCAGGTTTCGGCGTAGGTGGGCAGGCCGCGATCGCGGGCTTCTACCACCTGCTTCAAGGCGCGCTCGGCCGAGAGGTGCACGAGGTACACCGGGCACTTGGCCATCTCGGCCAGGCAGATCGCCCGGTGGG
This sequence comes from Myxococcales bacterium, assembly GCA_043753085.1. Taxonomy (GTDB): domain Bacteria; phylum Myxococcota_A; class Polyangia; order Polyangiales; family Polyangiaceae; genus JAYUXI01. Next base: position 915 of record JAYUXI010000214.1, read on the forward strand.
TGCCTTCGGCTTCGGCGATCTGCGGCCGGGTGAGTGCATGGTACACGGGTGACGTGTGCCCCTGGGCGATGGCGCGCTCGACCAGAACGTCGATCGGCAGGCCGTTCTCGGCGTGCATGCAGATCAGCGCGCCGAGCTCGCCGGCCTTGAGCATCGCGCGGAAGATGCTGCCGTCGTCGAGCAAGAACACGCCCGGATACGCCATGAACATCTTGAAGGACGTGATGCCTTCGTGCGCCACCAGCTGGCCCATCTCTTCGAGGGTGCCGGGGTTCACGTCGGTGACGATCATGTGGAAGCCGTAGTCGATGGCGGCCTTGCCCTCCGCCTTGGCGTGCCAGGTGTCGAGTCCCTCGCGGATGCTCTTGCCCTTGGTCTGGATGGCGAAATCGACCAGCGTGGTGGTGCCGCCGTAGACCGCGGCCCGCGTGCCGGTCTCGAAGTCGTCCGACGACGACGTGCCGCCGAACGGCATGTCGAGGTGGGTGTGCACGTCGATGCCGCCGGGCAGTACGTACTTGCCGCTGGCGTCGATGGTCTTGTCCCACGTGCCATTCGGTACGGCGTCGGGCCCGAAGATGGCGGCGATCTTGCCGTCGACGATGGCCACGTCCGCCCGATAGGTATCCGACGCAGTGACCACCGTTCCGCCCGAGATGAGTGTGCGCGACATGCGTGCGACGCTACGCGAGCGACGCGCGAACGAAAAGGCGTTCGACGTTCATGACGCGGCACGACACACCGCGTCCAGGCGAAAGCTGCTTGCGATCCCTCGCGGGTTCGGCATGCTCGCCATCTTCATGGCGAACGCACGCCTCGCTAGCCTCGGCCTGCGCCGACACCCACCGAACCGAACATGACGAACCCGACGACGACCCTTCACGATGCGCTGCCCACGGACCGGTGGGAGCACGATCTCGTTGACAAGAAGCCCTTGTACGACGCCGCCGAGGCGAAGGCCGAGGCCGACCGTTGCTTGTATTGCGCAGATGCTCCGTGCATCCAGGCCTGCCCCACCAGCATCGACATCCCGACCTTCATCAAGAAGATCGCCTCCGGCAATGTCCGCGGGAGCGCGCGCACCATCCTCGAGCAGAACCTGCTCGGGTACTCGTGCGCGCGGGTCTGCCCGGTCGAGGTACTGTGCGTCGGCGACTGCGTGCTGAACCACGTGGACCACAAGCCGATCGCCATTGGTCGCCTGCAGCGCTACGCCACCGAGCACGGCACCAAGGGTGCGCCCTTGTTCGTGGCCAAGGCGCGCGGCAAGCGCAAGGTTGCCTTGGTGGGCGCAGGTCCCGCGTCGCTCGCATGCGCCGGCGTGCTGGCTCTCGCCGGCGTCGAAGCGGTAATCTTCGAAAAGCGCGTCGTGCCCGGTGGCCTCAACACCACCGGCATCGCGCCGTACAAACTCCACGTCGAAGACGCGCTGCACGAGGTCGACATGGTGCGCAGCCTCGGCGTCGAGATCCGCACCGGCGTCGAGCTCGGCAAAGACATTGCCGCCGAAGCTTTGCTCGCGGAGTACGACGCCGTCTTTCTCGGGCTCGGTCTCGGCATCGACAATCGCCTCGGTATTCCCGGCGAAGACGGCTCCGGGGTGCTCGGGGCCACCGCCTGGATCGAGACCATGAAGCTCGACGCCCGCGTGGCCGCACCGAAGCTCGGGCGGGTGCTGGTCATCGGCGGCGGCAACACCGCGCTCGACGTGGCGCGCGAGAGCGCCTTGCTCGGCGCCGACGAAGTGTCGCTCGTGTACCGGCGCGGCGAAGCCGACATGACCGGCTACGCGCACGAGCTCGATGGCGCCCGCATGGAGACCGTGCGGATGCTGCCGCATCGCACGCCCCTCGCGTTCGAGCGCGACGCGGCGGGCGCTTTGCTTGGCCTGCGCGTTCGCGTCACCGAGCCAGGGCACCAGCCGCGCGAAGAAGTGCTGCCGTGCGAGCTCTGCGCGGTGGCCATCGGCCAAGAGAAGCTCGGCGCACTCGCTCGGGCGTTCCCCGGTCTCACGCTCGACGCCAAAGGCCGCGTCGACGTGTCGCCCAGCACGCGGCGCTCGTCTCACCCGAAGGTGTATGCCGGCGGCGATTGCATCAACGGCGGCAAGGAAGTGGTCAACGCCGTCGCAGACGGTCGGGACGCGGCGTACGCGATGTTGAAGGAGTTCGGCGATGAGTGATTCGAAACGCGTGGACAAGTCAGTCGACCTCACGTGCAACTTCGCCGGCATCGAGTCGCCGAACCCGTTCTGGCTCGCGTCGGCGCCGCCCGCCAACACCGGCGAGCAGGTGATGCGCGCGTTCGACGCCGGCTGGGGCGGCGCCGTGTGGAAGACGCTGGGCGATCCGATCGTGAACGTCACCAGCCGCTTCGGCGCGGTGGACATCGGCGGGTACAAGATGATGGGGTTCAACAACATCGAGCTCATCACCGACCGACCCATCGAGACCAACTTGCGCGAGATCCGCGAGGTGAAACGCCGCTACCCGAAGCATGCGGTCATCGCGTCGCTGATGACCGAGACCAAGGAAGACTGGCGCGTGCTGATCCAGCGCTGCCAGGACGCCGGGGTCGACGGCTTCGAGCTCAACTTCGGCTGTCCGCACGGCATGTGCGAGCGCGGCATGGGCAGCTCGGTCGGCCAGGAACCGAAGCTGCTCGAAGAGATCACGGCGTGGACCAAGGAGTTCAGCAAGCTCCCGGTGCTGGTCAAGCTCACGCCCAACACCGGCGACATCACCGAGCCCGGGCTCGCCGCCGTGAAGGGCGGCGCCGACGGCATCGCGCTGATCAACACCATCAAGAGCATCGTCGGGGTCGACCTCGACCGGATGGTACCGCTGCCCCGCGTCGGCAACGGCTCGTCCAACGGCGGCTACTGCGGTCCGGCGGTCAAGCCGATCGCGCTGCACATGCTGGCCGCGCTCGCGCGGGATCCAGCCATCAACAAGGTCCCGATTTCGGGCATTGGCGGGATCAGCAACTGGCGTGACGCCGTGGAGTTCTTCGTGCTCGGCGCCACCAGCGTGCAGGTGTGTACCGCCGTCATGCACTACGGGTACCGCATCGTCGAGGATCTGATCGACGGCTTGACCGAGTTCATGCGCGACAAGAACATGACCCGCATCGAGCAGCTGCGTGGGCTCGCGATACCGGCCTACAAGGAGTGGGGTGATCTCGACCTGGGCTACCAGCTCAAGGCGCGCATCGATGCCGACAAGTGCATCGGTTGCCAACTGTGCGTCACCGCCTGCCACGACGGCGCGCACCAGTGCATCTTCGTCGGCGACGAGGACAAGACGCGGCCGCCCCATGCGCACGCCGCAGGCCCAGCCAAGCCGCCCCGCCCCTACCCCATCGGAAAGCTTGCTGGCACGCGCGTGCCTTGGGTCGACGAGCCGGAATGTGTAGGATGCAACCTTTGTGCACTGGTGTGCCCGGTGCCGGGCTGCATCACCATGGAAGAAGTGCCTGGAGGCCCGCACGAAACGTGGAATCAGCGCACCGAGCAGGGCCGCACCAAGCAGCCTGGCGGAATCCACGACCCCGTCGACTGACGATGCCGTGCTTGAGTAA
>JAYUXI010000215.1:0-4485 GCA_043753085.1 Myxococcales bacterium
CCGCGCCTACGTGCCCGCTCGGATCGGCTACGGCGGCGCACGCGCGCAGAAGGCGCGCTCGAACGTGGCGCCCGAAGATCCCGGATTTCATGCATACCGCATCGAATGCAAAGTCTGCAGGCATGCGCTCTCGGCGCCCCGCACCGCGTGCGTTCTGTGCGGCGCGCCGCACAGAACCTAGGCGCGCCGGAACGTCACCACCAGCACGTCGCGGAACGCATCAAGGAGGGGGTCGATCGGCGTGACCGCCGTGACGCCGTGAAACACGCGCGCGTCGTCGAGCAGCACGGCGTCGGCCACGAGGGTGAGCGTGAAGCTGCCGAGCAGCGTGCCGTCGGGCCGGTGGATGGTGGTGGTGCCGCTGGCGATGTTGTCGCGACGGAGCAAGAGCACGAGCACCCAATCTACGCCGTCGCGGTGAACGCCTTCTGGTGTGGGCAGGCCACTTTGTCCGGCGACCGCCTCGATGCGAAACTGATGCACCTCGACGTCCCAGCGCGCCACGTCGGGGCTCGCGGACCCGAAGGTGGCGGCGCAGGCGGCGAGTATCGCACCGAGACTCGGCCCGCCGCCGATGGCCTCTGGAATGGGCTCGAAGTGCCGGGCGACGTCGCCGTTGAGGCGGTTGTATTCGCGGCTCTGGTGGTGCGGCCGCGCGGCCTGGCGGATGGCGACGCCGCCGCGCTCGATCGCGTACGCCGCGTGCCGCCGGCGACGGTACCGACCGCCGTCGGCCATGTATCCGTCGAGCGGCATGCCTTCGAAGCTGGCGCGCAGCGCGTCCCAGTCGCTCAGAGATCCATGCTGGGCGAGCCATGTCCTCGTGTCCTTCGACGGTGCGAAGACGTGGCCGTCGCGCGCGAGCTGTTCCAGAAAGGTCACGCCCGATAGCTTACTCCTTCTTGCGGGCGTCCACGGCGCGCGCCTTCACGATCCGTGCACCCCGATTTCGCATGGCGTCGAGGATGGTAGTACTCTCGGAGAGTCATGCGAGAGCACACCCTTCGGATCGCGGCGCGCGCGCTTCTTCTCACGGCAATGGGCGCCTGCGCCCGCATCGAGCCCGCCCCCACCCCCAGCGCCGGCTCGTTCGGCGGCGACGACGACGAATCGAGCTCGTCGAGCGGCAACACTGGGTCGAGCTCCAGCTCGTCGGGCGGCAACACGGGCTCGGGCTCCAGCGGCTCCAGCGGCTCCAGCGGCTCCAGCGGCACTCCGGGCGCCGGCGCCCTCCGCGCCGGCGACGACGTCTGGACGCTCGACGTCGCCGGCAGATCCCGCTCGGTGCGCGTGCACGTGCCCCCTGCCATCACCGGCCAAGCGCTGCCCGTGGTGATTGCCCTGCACGGCAACGGCGACGTCGCCGCCAACTTCGAAGCCACGTCGGGCTTGAAAACGCGCGCCGACGAGAGCTCGTTCGTGTTGCTCACCCCGGACGGCATCCCCCGCGACGTGACCGTCGGCAGCAACACCGCACCGAACGTTCCGTGGGACGCCTACAACCTGTACGAAAACAACTGGGACCTGCAACTGATGATTGCGCTTCGCCAGCGCGTGCTGGCCACCGGCTCCATCGCTGCGTCGAAGGTCAGTGTCTACGGTTTCTCGCAAGGCGGCTACATGGCGTACCGAGTGGCCGCGGCGCTCTCGAGCGAATTTTCCTGCGCGGCCGTGCTCAGCGCGGCCGATCCATCTGGCTATCCCGTGCCGTTCACGAGGCTCATCCCGATCTCGCTGATGATCGGCACGAACGACTACGGAATCGCCCAGGCTCGAGCGACGGAACAGGCGCTCACCGCCGCGGGGCACGAACACGAGTACGTGGAGATCGAGGGTCTCGGTCACGCGCTGGCACCCGCACCCAGGCGCTTCGAGCCACTCGACTACTGTCTCGGCAAGTCACTCTGACATCCGGCGCGCGCCTCGCGCCCGTGCTGGACGAGGGGGCGAAGCTCACAGCTGCGCGATGAGAGCAGCCAGCGCTCCGCTCTCGGCGTCGAGCAGGTTCTTCACGTGATCCTTGGCGACGTCGGCCACGATGATCTGGCCGACCTCGTCTTGCACGGCGCTGAACAAGCCACGTGCGAGCATGCGCTCGGTCTGCTTGTGGTTGTCGTCGGTGGGGGTGAGGTAGTGCACCGAGTCGCTCTTGTAGCGATGGATCAAAAAGAGCTGCGCCAGGGTCATGAGGCGCTTGCGACGCAGGCCCTCGTCGAAGGTGTTTTGATCGCGGATCGACAGGATCTTGCGACCGTGTCGGTCCTGGATGGGCTCGAACACCACGTTGGCGGCCTTTTCGCCGCCCGCCAAAATGCTGAGCTCGAGCAGCTGCGACCCAGAGCTGTGCGGGCGCAGCGACACCGTGAGCGGCTTTTCGATCTCGTGCCGGGCCCGCCACAGGTCGAGCCATTCCTTGAGGACCTTGGGCGGAACCTCGATCTGGACCTGGTGCTGAAATTGTGTGGATCCTACACCCATCGCCTTGGTGGTGGACGTGCGCCCGGACAGCGACATGAGCGCGGCGTCGGCACGCGGACCCCCGACCAGCGTTTGCGGCGTGCGGTACGGCGATTCGAGCAGGCGGAACTTGCGCTGCAAGCGCGCCAGCGCCAGCATGCCGTCCTGCTTGAGCGCAGTGGCGAATTCTTCACCCGCCAGGCCGTCGATCTGGTGGCCGCCGTAGGTGATGAAATTGAACACGAAGCCCATCTTGCCGAGCTCCTCGGGGAAGCGCCGCATCTGCTCGTCGCTCATGCCGGTGGAGTCCCAGTTGAACGACGGCGACAAGTTGTAGGCCAGCATGCGATCTGGGTATTGTGCATGGATCGCGTCGGCGAATACCTTCGCGTCGTGCAGGTCGGCGGTCTTGGTCTCCATCCACAGCACGTCCGCGTAGGGCGCCACGGCCAGCGACTTGGCGATGGCGTATTCGATGCCGCCGCGCACCTGGTAGTAGCCGTCCGGGGTCTTGGCGTGCTCGCAGCACCACACCACGTCGAGCCCCATCGACTTGGCCTTGACGCGGATCGAGTGGAACGAGGCGCGGCGCGCGAACGCGTCCCACTCGGTCTCGGTCATGCTCAGCTTCACGCCTTCGTTGCCGCGGAAGCGCATCACCTCGGACACGGCCTCGCCGTAGGTCTTCACGTTGGCCTCGAGCTGCCAGACGTCGACCAGGCGGTCGAACACCTGGTCGAGCGCGGCGTCGACCGAGGCGGGGCCGTTTTTTTCGTAGAACGCGACCGACTCGTCGAGCAGGGCAGCGAAGCCGTGCTGGTCGAGCCAGCTCTGCGCCTCGGCGTATTCGTCCTCGCTCACGGCGTACAGCTCGTGGCCGGTGAGCTCCTCGAGACCGCGCTCGTGCAGGACGCGCAGGATCGCAAGGAAAGCGACCTTGAACGTGGGCACGTCGAGGTTGGTGGCGCCCAGGATGAACGGTTGATCGCGCTCGTCGCTGCGACCGTCGAGCAAGGTGGCGGACTCGGCGTCGGTGCGGGCCACGAGGATGCCGGCCACCTGCATGATGTCGAGCTGGAAGCGAGCGGCCGAAAGGCGCTTGATTTGCTCGTCTTCGGACACGAGAACCTTGCCGCCCTGGTGGCCGCATTTCTTGGCGCCGGGCTTCTGATCTTCGATGTGGTAGCCGGGCACGCCGGCTTCGACGAAGCGGCGGATCAAGTTGCGCACGTGCGCGTCGCCGCCGTGGCCGGTGTCCGCGTCGGCGATGATGAACGGCCGGAAGTCGACCGGCGACGAGGCCTTGCGCTGATCCTCGGTCATCCGGCTGCGCGCGTGAAACTCGTTGCGGTCGGCGGTGAGCAGGGCGCGCACGATCGACTTGGCCTCGTCGGGAACGCGGCCGAGCGGGTAGCTGGCAAGATCCGGCCCCGGATCCTCGTCGGCGGAGCCCTTGGCGCTGGTGGCCCAGCCGCCGACGTAAATGCCTTCGATACCCATGCGCTTCATGGCCACCGCTTCGCCCGGCGAGTACGGGCCGAACGACGTCATGCACTTTTGCGACCGGTACAGCTCGTAAAGCCGGGCGTGGAACGCGGACGCGGCGTCCCGCGCGACCGTGTAGTCGTCGCGGATGGTGCCGCGCTGCTCCACGACTTCCCGTGCGGTATACAGACGCTTGATCCCGGCGAAGCGGGGGGACTCGAACCACGCGCGCATCTGGGAGACTTGTTCTTCGAAAGTCGGCATGTCCGCGTCAGGATAGATCAGCCGCGCCGCGCTGCGGCATTTCTCAACGTACCTCGACCGTGGGGCAGCCGACGACCACGCGCACGTCGAGCGCCTGGCCCGATAGCACGGTGCTGCAAGCCGAGCCGTGCAGGGTCACCGTGTTGCCCTCGAGGGTCCAGCCCGCGGCGCCCGGGGCGATCGGCGCGCCGTCGACCAAGACGTTCACGAGGGCCGCGTCGGCCGGCGGCTCCAGCAGCCGAATGGTGCACGTGGCAAGGATGGTGGCGGCGATGCGAG